>CBDUBX010000063.1:0-11383 GCA_965365495.1 uncultured Burkholderiales bacterium | reverse complement strand
CCGCCGGCGCCGCGCGGCGGGTCCGGCAGGCGCTGACCAGCGGAAAGACAAAGACATTCACCGCGCAGGCGCGGAGGGACGGAGTGAAGACCGGAGAGTCGAAGGACGGTCTTGCAACGGCCCCTTCCGTCTCGTCCTGCACGTCCTCCGCGCCTTGCCGCGCCTGCGCGGTGAGGGGTTCTTCCTTCGGCGACTACAGCCGTGCCGCGGCCGCATCGATCGCCCCGGCGAGCTCGGCGTAGTCGCGCTGCACCGCGAACTGCGGAAACTCGGCGGCGACGTTCGGCGGCGGGTGGATCAAGAAGCCGGCGTCGGCGGCGCCGAGCATCGCGGTGTCGTTGTACGAATCGCCCGCGGCGACGACGCGGAAGTTCAGCGACTTCAACGCACGCACGACCTCGGCCTTCGGGTTCGGCTGGCGCAGCCGGTAGGCCGCCACGTAGCCGTCGGCGTCGACGTCGAGGCGGTGGCACATCAGCGTCGGCCGGCCTAGCTGCGCCATCAGCGGCCCGGCGAACTCGTAGAACGTGTCCGACAGGATCAGCACCTGGTAGCGCGTGCGCAGCGAGTCGAGGAAGTCGCGCGCACCGGGCAGCGGTGCCATGGCGCCGATCACCGCCTGGATGTCGGCGAGCTTCAGCCCGTGCTCGCGCAACAGCGCGATGCGCCAGTGCATCAACTTGTCGTAGTCGGGCTCGTCGCGCGTCGTGCGGCGGAACGCGTCGATCCGTGTGCGTTCGGCGAAGGCGATCCAGATCTCGGGGACGAGGACGCCTTCGAGGTCGAGGCAGACGAAGTGCATGGGCGCGGACCGAGGACGGTGGACGTCGACGATGCTACGCGGCCGCCAGACGTCGCAGCGCGGGCTCGTGCCGCGCTGCGCGATCCCCCGTCAGTCCTTCTTCCCCCACAGCTGCGCGAGCCGAGCATCGCGGCCACAGGTCGTGCGGTAGTAGTGGTAGCGCAGCGGGTTCTTGCGGTAGTAGTCCTGGTGGTAGTCCTCGGCCGGATAGAACGTCGACGCCGGCTCGATCTTCGTCACCACCGGCGCGGCGAACGGCTTCGTGCGGTTCAACTGCTCGAGCGAGGCCTGCGCCGCCGCCGCCTGCTGCGGGGTGGTCGTGAAGATCGCCGTTCGGTACGGGCTGCCGTGGTCGCAGAACTGGGCGTCGGCGGTCGTCGGGTCGATCGTTCGCCAGTAGTGGTCGACGAGCGCGCGGTAGCTGACGCGCGCCGGGTCGAAGACGATCTGCACGACCTCGGCGTGGCCCGTGCCCTTGGCCGCCACCTGTTCGTAGGTGGGGTTCGCAACGCGGCCGCCGGTGTAGCCCGACGTCGTCTGCAGCACGCCGGCGACCTTGTCGAAGTCGGCCTCGACGCACCAGAAGCAACCGCCGGCGAAGATCGCGACCTCGGTCGGCTGGCCTTTGGCGACCTGCGCCGCCGCTTCGGGGGAGCCGAACGGCGCGAGCCAGCCGAGCGCCGCGACGACGGCCGCGAGCGCGATCGCGGCCACGGCGGTGACCCGGCGTGCGGCGCGGCGGGACGCGCGCGATGCGTCGCGCGTCACGCGGCCGCCTCGACGAAGCGCAGCGCGACGCCGTTGTTGCAATAGCGTTTGCCGGTCGGCCGCGGGCCGTCGTCGAACACGTGCCCCTGGTGGCCGCCGCAGCGCGCGCAGTGGTACTCGGTGCGCGGCCAGACGAGCTTGAAGTCGGTCTTGGTGCCGACCGCGTCGGGCAGCGGCGCCCAGAAGCTCGGCCAGCCGGTGCCGCTGTCGTACTTCGTCTGCGACGAGAACAGCGGCAGCTCGCAGCCGGCGCAGACGTAGCGTCCGTTGCGCTTCTCGGCGTTCAGCGGGCTCGAGAACGCCGGCTCGGTGCCTTCGTCGCGCAGCACGCGGTAGGCGTCGGCCGACAGGCGGCCCTTCCAGTCGGCGTCGCTGCGCAGCACGCGGTCGGCGCGCTTGGGCTGCGACGCGGCAGTGGCGGGCGCGGCGACGACGGCACCGCCGCCGAACAACGAAAGCCAGTGCAACCAATGGCGGCGGGTCATCGACGGCTCCTTGCGCAGCGGTGGCGAGACGGCATTCGAGCCTCCGACGCGCGCGAGGTTCCGCGGCGCGGCGCGGCTCATGGCGTCGGCGTCAGCGTGACGGTGACATCGCGGCTCCGGCCGTCGCGCCAGACGGTCAGCCGCACCGCGTCGCCGACGTTGCGCTGCTCGAGCTGCGCCAGCAGGTCGTCGAGGTCGGCGACCGAAACGCCGTCGATCGCGGTGATGACGTCGCCGCCGACGACCTGGCCCGCGTCGCCGCGCCGAAACGGGAGCAGCCCGGCATTGGCCGCCGGCGTGCCGGGGATGACCTGCACCAGGATCACGCCCGGCGGCAGCTTCAGCGGCCGCGCCAGCGCCGGCGGCGCGGCGGTGACACCGAGCGTCGGGCGCACGAACCGGCCGTCGCGGATCAGCCGCGGGACGATGCGGTTGACCTCGTCGACCGGGATCGCGAAGCCGATTCCGGCGGATGCGCCCGACGGGCTCGCGATCTGCGCATTGACGCCGATCAGCCGCCCCGCCGAATCGAGCAGCGGCCCGCCCGAGTTGCCGGGGTTGATCGCCGCGTCGGTCTGGATCACGCCGCGGATCGTTCGCCGGTTGAACGACTCGATCTCGCGGTCGAGCGCGCTGACGATGCCGGTGGACAGCGACTGGTCGAGCCCGAACGGGTTGCCGATCGCGTAGACGCGCTGGCCGACCTGCAGGTCGCGGCTCGTGCCGATCGCCAGTGCCGGCAGCTTGGCTGCCGGAGCGTCGATGCGCAGCACCGCGAGGTCGCGTTCGGGGAACACGCCGACGAGCTGTGCGGTGAACGTCGACTGGTCGGCCAGCGTCACGCGCGCGCCGTTGGCGCCCTGGATCACGTGGAAGTTGGTGACGATGTGGCCGTGCTCGTCCCAGACGAAGCCGCTGCCCGAGCCGCGCGGTACTTCCTGAACGTTCATGTTGAACAGGTCGCGTCGCACGCCGAGCGACGTGATGTGCACCACCGACGGGCTGGCGCGCTTGAAGACGTCGATGTTGGCGATCTCGTCGGCGGTCAGCGCGCCGCGCGGCGCGACCGCGCGCGGAAGCGCCTCGATGCGGCTGAACACGCCGTTCGGCCAGACGACGATGCCGATCGCCGCGGCAGCAAGGCCGCCGGCGGCGAACGCGGCGACGAGGCGGCGGGGCGGCAGCGGCATACGGCGGGCGGGTGGCGGACTGGCGCAGCGCGTAAAGGCCGCGTCAGGCGACCATGTACGCGCCGCAGCCGGTGGCGATCAGCGTGCCGTCGTCGTTGACGAGGCGCATCTGCGCGCTCGCGACGCGGCCGCCGAGGCGGACGACGTCGGCAGTGGCGGTGAACTGCCGGCCGAGCCCCTGGCGCAGGAAGTCGACTCGCAGGTCGACGGTGCCGACCTTGGCGAAGCGCGCCATCACCTGCTGCGTGTCGTCGGCCGGGTGGCGCTCGGCGACGGCGACCAGCACCGCGAGCCCGCCCATCGCGTCGAGCGTGGCCGAGATCACACCGCCGTGCAGCCGGCCGTGGGCGTAGTGGCCGACGAGCTCGGGCCGCATCGCGAACGTCGCGCGAACGTCGCCAGGCGACACCGCTTCGATCCGCAGGCCGAGCGTCTGGTTGAACGTGATGCGGTGCTGGAACAACTCGACGAGCGCCGCGTCGAGCCGTTGCTGCTCGGCGCGGCTGCGGCGTTCGGTCGACGCCGCCGTCACGGCGCCCAGGCCGGCTTGCGCTTCTGCGCGAACGCCGCCGCGCCTTCGACGCCCTCGTCACCGACCGCGGCGCGGGCGAACGCGTCGGCGGCGTCGCCGACGAGCGACGCCGGGCTCGAGAGGCGCGCCTTGGCCATCAGCACCTTCGTCGCGGCGATCGCGCCGGGCGCGCATTGCAGGATCTCGCCGAGCACGTTGTGCACCGCGCGGTCGAGCGCACCGGCAGCGTGCACCGCGTGCACGAGGCGCAGCTGCAACGCGGCGTCGGCGTCGATCCGGCCGCCGGTCACCGCGAGCCGGCGCGCCTCGGCGTAGCCGAGCCGCTCGACGAGATACGGCGCGATCTGCGCCGGCACGATGCCGAGCGACGTCTCGGGCAGGCGGAACACCGCGCTCGTCCCCGCGAGCGTGACGTCGGCGACGCAGGCCAGGCCGACGCCGCCGCCCATGGCCGAGCCTTCGACGACGGCCAGCAGCGCCAGCCGCGTCGCGGCGAACGCCGCGCACAGCTCGCCGAAAGCGGCGTTGGCGTCGCGCAGCGCGCGCTCGGCGCCGTCGCCGCTGTCGCGCGCCGCGGCCATGTCCTTCAGATCGGCGCCGGCGCAGAAGTGGCCGCCGGCGCCGCGCAGCACCACCGCGCGCACCGTCGACTCGGTGGCTTCGGCTTCGGCCAGCACGAGCCGCAGCTCGCGCACCATCGCCTGCGACATCGCGTTGCGCTGCTGCGGCCGGTTGAACGTGACATGCAGCACCGGCCCCTCGCGCGCCAGCATCAGCGTCTGCAACGCGCTGGGCGTGTCGCTCATTCGTGTGGGCTCCCGTTCGAACGAATCGAGTGTAAGTCTCGGCTGCGCGGAGATTGACGGCGGCGCGGCGCTCTAATCGGGACCGCAGGTTGGCGGCATCATCGGCGCATGGACCCGACCGAACCGATCCTCGGCGCGACGCTGCAAGGCGCACTCGACCGCCAGCGCAAAGCCTATCTCGCGCACCCGGTGCCGACCCACGCCGAGCGCGTCGCCGACCTGCGCACGCTGCAGCGCTTCGTTCGCGACCACCGCGACGCGATCGTGCGCGCGATCGACGCCGACTACGGCCACCGCTCGCGCCACGAAACGCTGTTGTGCGAGGTGGCGCCGGTGGTCGACGGCATCGACCACGCGGTGAAGCACCTGGGCGCGTGGATGCGGGTGCAGAAGCGCCACGTCGACGCGCGCAGCTTCTTTGGTGCGACCAACCGCGTCGTGCCGCAACCGCTGGGCGTCGTCGGCGTGATCGTGCCGTGGAACTTCCCGCTGAACCTGAGCTTCGTGCCGCTGACCGCGATCTTCGCCGCCGGCAACCGCGCGATGGTGAAGACGAGCGAGAACTCGCGCCACTTCGCGGCGCTGCTCGCCGACAAGATCCCGGCGTACTTTCCGCCTGAGAAGCTGCAGTTCTTCGACGAGACCGGCGGCGTCGGCGTCGCGTTCTCGAAGCTGCGTTTCGACCACCTGCTGTTCACGGGGTCGGGTGCGACCGGCCGGCAGGTGATGGCCGCGGCGGCGGCCAACCTCTGCCCGGTGACGCTCGAGCTCGGCGGCAAGGCGCCGGCGATCGTCGGCGCCGACTTCCCGCTCGGCACCGCGGCCGAGCGGATCCTGTTCGTCAAATGCCTCAACGCCGGCCAGATCTGCACGAGTGTCGACCATGCGTGGCTGCCGGCGGCGCGGATCGACGACTTCGTCGCGCTGGCGCAGCAGATCGTGCCGCGGCGCTACCCGAACCTGGCATCGCCCGACTACACGTCGATCGTCGACCGCAAGTCGTTCGACCGGCTCGTCAACGCGCTCGACGAAGCGCGCGCGCGGGGCGCGCGCGTCGTGCCGCTGCTGCCGGGGCCGGCGCACGACGCCACGACGCGCAAGATCGCACCGCACATCGTCGTCGACGCGCCGCTCGATACCGAGCTGATGCAGCGCGAGATCTTCGGCCCGATCCTGCCGCTGCGCGGCTACGCGTCGCTCGACACCGTGATCGACGCGATCAACGCCGGGCCGCGCCCGCTGGCGGTTTACCCGTTCAGCCACGACGACGCCTTCGTGCAGCAAGTGCTGACGCGGGTGATGTCGGGTGGCGTGGCGGTCAACGACGCGCTGATGCACGTCGGCCAGCACGACCTGCCGTTCGGCGGCGTCGGCGAATCGGGAATGGGCCACTACCACGGCCGCGAGGGTTTCGAGACGTTTAGCAAGCTGCGCCCGGTGTTCCACCAAGCGCGTTTCTCTTCGATGAAGCTGATGGCGCCACCGTACGGGCGGTTCGCCGACTTCATGCTGCGCATGCTGATCGGCAAGTGACTGTAGCCACCGTGATGATCGACGCCTACCTCTACGACCATGTGCGCACGCCGCGCGGCAAGGGCAAGCCCGACGGCGCGCTGCACGGCGCGACGCCGGTGTGGCTGCTGCGCGGCTTGCTGCAGGCGCTCGCCGCGCGCAATGCGCTCGACACCGCGCTCGTCGACGACGTCGTTCTCGGCTGCGTGACCCCGGTCGGCGACCAGGGCGCGGACATCGCGCGCATCGCGGTGCTCGACGCCGGCTGGGCCGAGTCGGTGCCCGGCGTGACGCTGAGCCGGTTCTGCGCGTCGGGGCTGGAAGCGGTGAACCTGGCCGCGGCCAAGGTCGCGGCCGGGTTCGACGGCCTCGTCGTCGCCGGCGGCGTCGAGAGCATGAGCCGCTGCCCGATGGGCAGCGACGGCGGCGCGTGGTTCCACGATCCGCGCGTCGCCGAGGCGATCGGCTTCGTGCCGCAAGGCATCGGCGCCGACCTGATCGCGACGCTCGAAGGGTTCTCGCGCGGCGAGGTCGACGCCTATGCGGTCGAGTCGCACCAGCGCGCCGCAGCGGCGCGCGACGGCGGGCATTTCGCGCGCAGCCTCGTGGCGGTCCACGACGCCGACGGCCGCCAAATGCTCGACCGCGACGAGACGATCCGCGACGGCGCATCGCTCGACGCGCTGGCGAAGCTCGTGCCGTCGTTCGCTGCGCTCGGCGCCAAGGGCTGTGATGCGACCGCGGTCGGCAAATACCCCGCGGTCGACCGCATCGACCACGTCCACCACGCCGGCAACTCGTCGGGCATCGTCGACGGCGCGGCGCTGATGCTCGTGGGGTCGGCCGCCGGCGGTCGCCGCGCCGGGCTGACGCCACGGGCGCGGATCGTCGCGTGCGCGGTCGTCGGCAGCGAGCCGACGATCATGCTCACCGGGCCGACGCCGGCGTGCCGCAAGGCGCTGGCGCAGGCGCGGATGGCGCCGTCGGACGTCGACCTGTGGGAGATCAACGAGGCGTTCGCCGCGGTGCCGCTGAAGACCGCGCGCGACCTGGGCATCGCGCTCGACCGCGTCAACGTCGACGGCGGCGCGATCGCAATGGGTCACCCGCTCGGCGCCACCGGCTGCATCGTGCTCGGCACGCTGCTCGACGCGCTGGAGCGCCGCGGCGCGGCGGTCGGCTGCGCGACGCTGTGCGTCGGCGCCGGCATGGGCATCGCGACGGTGATCGAGCGCGTCTGACGCGCGGGCCGGCCGGCTTAAGCGCGGCGCTGCTGCAGCCAGCGGTCGATGGCGTCGCCGCCGCCGATCAGCTCGCCGTTGACGAACAGCTGGGGCACCGTCTGCGCGCGCGCCAACGCGCCGAGCGCCTTGCTGCGCACGGCCGGCGGCAGGTCGATCTCGGCGAAGTCGACGCCGGCGTCGCGCAGCTGCTGCTTGGCCTTGGCGCAGAACGCGCACCCCGGGCGCGTGAGGATCGCCACCTGGTCCGGGCGCTCGGCCTTCGGGTCGAGGTAGGCGAGCATCGTGTCTGCGTCCGACACCTCGAACGGGTCGCCGTCCTTCTGCGGCTCGATGAACATCTTCTCGACCTTCTTGTCGCGCACGACCATCGAGTACCGCCACGACCGGCGGCCGAAGTTCAGGTCGCTCTTGTCGACCAGCATGCCCATCCCTTCGGTGAACTTGCCGTTGCCGTCGGGCAGCAGACGCACGTTGCCGCACTCCTGGCTCTTGCCCCATTCCTCCATCACGAACGGATCGTTGACCGAGATGCAGACGATCTCGTCGATGCCGGCGCGACGCAATGCCGACGCCAGTTCGTTGAAGCGCGGCAGGTGGGTCGACGAGCAGGTCGGCGTGAACGCGCCCGGCAGCGAGAACACCGCGACGCTGCGCCCGCCGAACAACTCGTCGGTGGTGAGCGTCTTCCATTCGCCGCCTTCGCGGTAGCGGAACGTGACATCGGGGACGTTCTGTCCTTCGTGGTTCGGCAGGGTGGTGGGCATGATGGCTCCTCGGTGCAAAAAAACGGATGGCGCGCGGCGCGCGTCATTCCATCACGATCGGCAGGGTAGTTGCCAATGGTACAGGACGAGACTAAGATTTTCTTATTGTCCAAGTTTGGACGATGTATTCGCTAGCCCAACGTTTCTTTCGATCGTTTTTGTGCGCATCGTCAGGCGACTGCATCGCGACGTCGGAGGTCTCGACATGAAATCCGCTGCCTACTCGTTGTCGTCGCCGGCGGCGACCGTCCATGTTGCTGAAGCGGCGGAGCCATGGCCCGCCGTTCAGGTGCCGGTCGAACGCATGGCCGCCGCCGGGTTGCGCGCGTTCGCGCGCATCGCCCAGGCCTGGCGGCTCAGCGTCGACGAGCAGCTGGCGCTGCTCGGCCAACCGCCGCGGTCGACGTTCTTCGCGTGGCGCAAGCAACCCGATCGCGCCGCGCTGCCGCGCGACACGCTCGAGCGGCTGTCGTATCTGCTCGGCATCTACAAGAGCCTGCAGATCCTGCTGCCCGACGCTATGGCCGCCGACGGCTGGGTGCGCCGCCCGAACGCTGCGCCGACTTTTGCCGGACGCAGCGCGCTCGACCGCATGCTCGCCGGCAACGTCGCCGACCTCGCGTTCGTCCGCCAGTACCTCGACGGCGTTCGCGGCGGCGGATGGTCCTGATCTCGGCCGCGGCTGCGCCCGCCAAGGGCGTCGCAGCCGCCGAGCCCGCGCTGCGCCGCGTGCATTGGCAGCCGGCGCAGCGCATCGTGCCGACGCGCTACCCGGCGATCACGCTGTTCGACCGCGTCGCCGACGCGGCCGACTTCGACGCGCTGTATGCGCTCGAGGCGATGACCAACGATCGTATTCGCGACGAGGTCGGCCACGTCGAGAGCGTGCCGCGCGAGCAGCGCGTCTACGGTCCCGGCAGCGGGCCGATCATGGCGGCGTTCACCCACGTCAACGTCGACGGCAGCCGCTTCTCGGCCGGTCAGTGGGGGGTCTTCTACGCCGCGCGCGACCGCGCGACCGCGGTCGCCGAAACGCGCTATCACCACGCGCGTTTTCTGCGGGCCACGGCGCAGCCGGCGATGCACCTGCCGATGCGGCTGTACCACGTGACGATCGACGCGCGGCTGCACGACCTGCGGACGGCGGGGAGCGTCGACGCCGCGGTCTACGACGCGGACGACTACACCGCGGCGCGGGCGCTCGGCGCGCGGCTGCGCGCCGGCGGGTCGGCCGGCGTCGTCTACCGCAGCGTGCGTCACCCGCGCGGCCAGTGCGTCGGCCTGTTCTCGCCGCGCGGCGCAGCGGCATGCCTGCACGCCGCGTACCTGCTGTACGCGTGGGACGGCGAGCGCTTCGCCGACGTCTACGAGAAAACCGAGTGACCAAGGCCGCCGGCCTCACCGCACTCTCGGGGCCGGCGCGCTGGGAGCGGATCGACGCGCTGCGCGGCGCCGCCGTCGTGTGGATGGCGCTGTTTCACTTCGCGTTCGACCTCAACCACTACGGCCTGCTCGGCAGCTGGACGACCAACTTCCACCGCGACCCGGTGTGGACCACGCAACGCACGGCGATCGTGACGCTGTTCCTGTTCACCGCCGGCATCGGCCAGGCGCTGGCGGTCGCGTCGGGGCAGCGCTGGCCGCGGTTCTGGCGCCGCTGGCTGCAGGTCGCCGGCTGCGCGCTGCTCGTCAGCGCAGGGTCGTGGTGGATGTTCCCGAAAAGCTGGATCGTCTTCGGCGTGCTGCACGGCGTCGCGGTGATGCTCATCGTCGCGCGCCTTTCCGCGCCACTCGGCGGCTGGCTGTGGCCGATCGGCGCGCTGGCGGTGCTGCTGCCGCGGTTCGTCGCCGACCCGTGGTTCGACACGACGTGGACACACTGGGTCGGACTCGTCACGCGCAAGCCGGTGACGCAGGACTGGGTGCCGGTGTTCCCGTGGCTCGGCGTCGTGTTGTGGGGCGTCGCGTTCGGGAGCTGGTTGGAACGGCGCCGACCGCGCGCAGCGACGGCGGAACTGCCGCGCGCGGTACGAACACTCACCGTGCTCGGCCGCTACAGCCTGAGCTTTTACATGCTGCACCAGCCGGTGCTGATCGGTGCGATCGTCGCCGGGCGGAGCTTCGGGTGGTGGTAAGGGTCGTTCGCCTGGGCACGCCGCGCGCGCCCGACGAAAGGCTGCGGATCGGCACCGTGCGCCGTCCGCCGCGCGGCGTGCCGAAGTCCGAGTTCGCGCGGCGCGACTGGTACGACGTGTGGCTGCCACTGCTGGCGCCGAGCGCCGAGACGGTGCAGCTCGGGCGCACCGCGACGACACCGACCGAACACGCGGCGTTCGCCAAACGCTACCGCGCCGAGATGGCGGCGCCGGCCGCGGCACAGGCGCTGTCGCTGCTTGCGGCGCTGTCGCGCACTGCCGACTTCTCGGTCGGCTGCTACTGCGCCGAAGAGTCGCAGTGCCACCGGTCGATCCTGCGCACCTTGCTCGCCGACCGCGGCGCCGATGTCGCCTGAGCCGGCAGCGCGCGCCGCGACAATCGGCCGCGATGGCCGCTGCAAAAACCCTGTTCGGCTTCCACGCCGTGACCGTGCGGCTGAAGACCGCGCCGCAATCGGTGGTCGAAGTCCACGTCGACCCGGCGCGGCGCGACGCGCGGATGCGCCAGTTCGTCGACCGTGCGCGCGACGCCGGCGTGCGCATCGTCGACAGCGACGGCGACCGCCTCGCCGCGATGACCGGCGGCGCGCGCCACCAGGGCGTCGTCGCCCGCGTCACGCCGGTCGTACTGCGCCAGACGCTCGACGCGGTGCTCGACGCGATCGACGACGACCCCGCGCACGCGAGTCCGCTCGTGCTGGCGCTGGACGGCGTGACCGACCCGCACAACCTCGGTGCGTGCCTGCGCGTTGCCGACGGCGCCGGCGTCGACGCGGTCGTCGCGCCGCGCGACCACGCGGTCGGCGTCAACGCAACGGTGTCGAAAGTCGCCAGCGGCGCGGCCGAGACCGTGCCGTACCTGATGGTCACGAACCTCGCGCGCACGCTGCTCGAGCTGCAAGACCGCGGCCTCGCCGTCGTCGGCACCGCCGACGACGCGCCGCGCACGCTGTACGACGCCGACCTACGCGGCCCGCTGGTCATCGTCCTCGGCGCCGAAGGCCGCGGCTTGCGCGAGCTGACGCGCAAGCGCTGCGACGAGCTGGTGCGCATCCCGATGGCCGGTGCCGTCGAGAGCCTGAACGTCTCGGTCGCCGCCGGCGTGTGCCTGTACGAAGCCTTGC
>CBDUBX010000062.1:0-11383 GCA_965365495.1 uncultured Burkholderiales bacterium | reverse complement strand
TGCGAGCTGATGTCGCGGTAGTCGTCGCCGAACAGGTAGCCGGTGCGGACGATGTCGCCGCTGCCGGCGCACAGCTGCGCCAGGCTTTGCTGGTAGTCGTCGACGTACGGCGCGTCGCCGACAAGGACGAGCCGCAGCCGGCTGCCGGCGCGGCGCCACGCCTCGACGAGCACGTGGGCGCAGTTCTCCGGCGTCATGCGGCTGACGAACAACACGTAGCGGCCCGGCTCGAGCCCGTAGCGCTGCAGCACCGGCGGGTTCGCCGGCGCGTCGGCGCGCGGCCGCACGTTCGCGCCGTACGGGATGAACACCGTCTCGCGGCGGTACAGGTCGCGGTAGCGCTGCTCGATGACGCGCGAATCGGCGATCACGACGTCGGCCCAGCGCGCGGCCACGCCCTCGCACCAGCGCAGATACGTCTTGGCGAAGCCGCGCCACTTGTCGCGCGCGAAGTCGGCGCCGTCGACATTGAGCACCATGCGCCGACCGGCGAGCCGCGCCAGCAGGCACAGCGGGCTGTTGCCGACGATCACCATGCACAACGCGCGGTGGCCGGTGGCAATCGCGTGCACCAGCGACAGCAGCGAGTGGCTCAGCGTGTCGAGGTGCTTGCTCGGGATCGACGGCAGCGTGACGACGTGCACGCCGCGGTAGCTGCGGTCGCGCTGGCGGTGGTGGTGGGCGCGGTTGTAGACGGTGACGTGGTGGCCTCGCGCGGCCAGCCGCACCGCGAGCTGCTCGTAGAACGTCTCGAAGCCGCTGTAGGTGGCCGGGATGCCGCGGCTGCCGAGCAGCGCGATGCGCAACGGCCGCTGCGCGTCGACGGCGCGCGTCTCGCTCGTCGTGTCGCTCGTCGTCTCGCTCATCGCGATGCGCCGGCGTCGCCGGCTTGCGGTCGCTGGCGCCAGAAGGCGACCGCCCAGCGCTGCATCGTCTGCGCGCGCGCGCGGTTGCGCGGCCATGCCGCGAGCGCGCGCAGGCCGAACCCCGCGGCCATGCCGGCGCGGTACAGCGCGAAGCCGCGGCCGCGGTTGTAGCGCCAGAACAGCCGCGACAGGCCGTCGATCCAGCGCGTGCTCGGCGCCTCGTCGGGCTTGCGCTGCGTGCCGCCCTGCAGATGGACGATCTCGATGTCGGGCAGGTAGGCGACGGTCAACCCGGCAGCGGTCATGCGGCAGCCCCATTCGAGGTCTTCACCGTAGAGGAAGTACGACGTGTCCATGCCGCCGCAACGTTCCCACGCGCTGCGGCGCAGCGCGGTGAACGCGCCGCACACCCAGCCGACGCGCCCCCACGGCGGCGCGACGCTGCCGTCGCGCAGGAACAGCCCGCGCCGCCGCGGCAGCAGCGTCGTCAGGCCGAACGCGTGCGCGAGCACGTTGCCGAGCGTCGGCTCGTGGCCGGCGTCGCCGACCTGGTGGCGGCCGTCGCCGAAAACGAGTCGCACGCCTGCGACGTCGATCGACGGCTCGGCGGCGAAGCGGTCGACGACGCGTTCCAGCGTGTCGGCGCGCGGCAGCACGGTGTCGGGGTTCAGCAGCATCAACAGCTCGCCGCGCGCCTCGGCCAGCCCCTGGTTGCTCGCGGTCGCGAAGCCGACGTTGCGCGTGTTGGCGATGACGTTCACGCCGGACCACGCGGCTTGCGCGGCGGCGATGCTGTCGTCGGCCGACGCGTTGTCGACGACGATCAGCTCGACATCGCCGACGCCGCGCTGCGCACGCAGCGACGCCAGGCACTGCGTCAGCAGCGCCGCGCAGTTCCAGGCGACGACGATCACGCTGATCGACGGGCGAACCATCGCGTGCGCTTGTGTCCGTGCTGCAGCGCGAGCCAGCCGACGATGCCGGCGCTGAAGAAGATCTGGTAGCTGTTCTGCACCGACACGCGGAAGCCCGGGTCGAACAGCCCGTGCTGCAGGTGCGCGATGAAGCCGGCGGCGACGCCGACGAGGATCGCCCGCGGCACCGGCGGCGCGCGCGGCGCGTTGCGCAGACCGACGACGATCGTCGTGACGAACAGCCACAGATAGCCGACCAGGCCGACGATCCCGACTTCGGTCGCGATCCACAGGTACATGTTGTGCACCAGCTGGCGCGCGTTGCGGAAGATCCGCGAATAGCCGGTCGTGTCCTCGGCCTTGAAGCGCTCGGCAAAGTTGTTCAGCCCGACACCGACGAGCGGGTACTTCTCGATGATCGACAGCGCGGCGCGGTTCAGCGGCATCCGCGAACCCGAGCTCTTGTAGTCGGTGTGGGTGAAGCGCTTCTCGATGATCGGCCAGGCGTAGAAGCTCGCTGCGAACACGCTGCACAGCACGAGCACCGCGACCACCGCGGCCTTGACGCGGACGATGCGCCGGCCGTAGACCATCACGAGGACGATCATCGTCGTCACCGGGATCGTCAGCCACGCGCCGCGCGTCAGCGTGACGAACACGCCGGCCAGGCTGCACAGGAAGGTGAACGCGTACCACAGCCGCCACGCCGGGCGCTGCCGCGTCAGCGCCAGGCCGAGCAGCACCGGCATCAGCATCTCGAAGAAGTAGGCCAGCACGTTCGGGTGACCGAGCGTGCCGGTGGCGCGGTAGGCCTGTGTGATGCCGAGGTTCTGCTCGACCAGCGCCTCCTCGCCGAGCATGCCGAGTCCGAGCTCGCGCTTCAGCGCGTACTGCGCCAGCGCCACCGCCGCCTGGAACACCGCCTGCAGCGACATCGTGAACCAGAACACCCGCACCAGCCGCTCGTCGCGCAGGCTCATCATCGCCAGCAGCCCGGCACCGAGCAGCACGAGACGGATCCACTCGAGCACGACGAGCTTCGGATACATCGCGTTGACGTACGACGGCAGCACGAGCAGCAGCAGCGCCACGAGCGCGACCAGGGTCGGACGGTGGATCTGCACGAGCGTCGGGATGCGCCCGGTCAGCCAGCGGTGCAGCCACACCAGCCAGAACAGCCCGACCGCGAGCACCGTCAGCGTCACCGTGATGCTCGGCGCGCCGCCGACGTGGTTCTCGACCAGCAGGTTGAAGCGCAGGTTGATCGGCACCGACAGGCCGAGCAGGCCGACGACGATCGTCGTGACGAAGCGGTCGCCGCGCAGCCACAGCAGCAGCGGCAGCAGCACGCAGGCGCCGAGGCCGGCGACGAGCCCCTTGACCGGCGCGTGCGCCAGCACGACCGCGCCGAGCCCGCCGACGATGCCGAGCAGCAGCAGGGCCGGCGCGTGGCGCCAGCGCGGCGGCGGTGGCGGTGGTAGCGCCGGCGGCGCGGCGTGCCAGTCGTTCGTGCCGGCCGGCGTCACAGCCACCGGTACAGCCACGCAGGGATCGGGTACGGTTTCTTGTTGAGCACCGCGCCGACGACCTTGGCGCCGGCAGCGTCGAGTCGCACACGCGCTTCGCGCGCCACTTCCCAGCGGGTCGCTTCGGCTTCGAGGACGAGCAGCACGGCGTCGACGTGCGGCGCGACGAGCGTCGCGTCGGGCGCGTCGAGCACCGGCGGCAGGTCGACGATGACGCGGCCCGGCAGCGCGCCGCGCAGCCTAGGTGCCGCCTTCTGCAGCAGCAGCAACGGCTGCGACGCGACCGACGCCGCGACCACGTGCAGCCCGGTGCGCGGGTCGGGCGCGGTCGCGAGTTCGGGCGGCGCGACGTCGTCGGCTGCCGCGGCGAGGCGGTCGAGACCGCCGGCCGGCACGCCGAGCCAGTCGGCGTACACCGGACGGCGAACGTCCGCCTCGACGAGCCACACCGGGTCGGCGACGCGTTCGCGCAGCAGCAGCGCCAGGTTCAGCGCCACCGTGCTCGCGCCGGCGCCGACGTGGCAGCCGGCCACACCGATGCAGCGCGGCGCGCCGGGTTGGCACAGCTCGGCGAGCAGCGTCTCGTTCTGCAGCCGGCTGCGCAGCGCGGCCGACCACGGCAACGCCGCGGGGCGGGCGTCGTCGCCGTGTCGCAAGCGCCAGCGCCGGGCCATCGCCGTCAACCGACGCTGCCGGCGCGAACGCGCGGCACCGTCATCAGCAGCGGCACGCCCAACGTGCTCTTCACGTCGTCCTTGCCGCGGAACGTATGGTCGAAGTACTCGACGAGCGCCGAGTACGCGAGGCCGAGCAGCAGGCCGATCGCCAGCGCCAGCCCGAGCACGAGGCCGCGGCGCGGTGCGGCCGGTCGCGCCGGCGGACGCGCCTCGCTCATCACGCGCAGGCCGGAGATCTGCCGCTCGTTCAACAGGTCGACGACGCGCAGCTCCTCGGTCTTGCGGTTGACCGCGAGCAGCGTCTGCTCGGCGGTCTGGCGCTGGCGGTCGAGCTCGCCGTGCTCGACGCTGGCGGCGTTCAACAATTGCAGGCGGCGGCGCTTCTCGTCGAGCAGCGCGTCGAGCGCGGCCTGCTCGCGGCTGTCGATGTCGAGCGCGGTGCGGATGTGGCCGCCGAGCGTGTCGAGCTTCTGCCGCCGCAACCCGGCCATCCGCTGCGCGATCTGCTGCATCTCGGGCGATTGCGCGAGGTGCGTCGCCGCGAGCTGTGCGCGCCGCGCGACGAGCTCGAAGTACTGCCGATCGAGCGCAGAGAGGTCGACGACCTGCCGGCCGCGCACCTCCGGCGTCGTCGGCCAGCCGCCACCATCGGGCGCCGACTCGGCCAGGCTGCGCTCGGTGCCGAGCCAGCCGCGCAGCGCGCGGTGCTCGGCAAGGCGCAGCCCGACTTCGTTGCGCCGCGCCTCGGCCTCGGTGACTTCGCGCAGCAGCAGCTCCTTCTGCAGCGGCAGGTTCGTGATCTGGTGCCGCGCGCGAAAGGTCTCGAGCGCCGTTTCGGCGGTCTTCACGCGCTCGCCGTGTTCGACGAGCTGGTCGACGTAGAACCGCCCCGGCGCGTCGCTGCCGTACACCTGCACCTGGCGCGCGAGCAGCGAATCGACAACCGTGTTCGCCGCCCGCGCCGCGAACACCGGGTCGGTCCAGCCGAAGGTTACGCGGATCACGTCGGTGTCTTCCAGGCCCTCGACGCGCATCGCGCCACGCATCGCCTGCGCCACCGACTCTTCCTGCGTCATTCGCGTGCGCAGGCCCACCCAGTACAGCGGCGCCGTGGCCCACTCCATCACCTGCGCCATCACCACCTTGGCCTCGTGCTTCAGCCGTGCGAAGCCGCCGGTCGGAGGTGGCGGCGGCGGGCCGATCTCTGCGACCAACTTGTCCAGCACCGGGTAGATGAACTGCGGGTCGCGCAGCAGCTCGATCGTGTTGTTGATGTCCTGGCCGCGCTCCTGGAACAGGAAGTTGGCGTTGTCGCGGTTCAGCGTCTCGATGCCGGTGAGCTTCTCGCGCCCCATCCGCACCAGCACGCGGCTCTCGGCGACGTAGATCGTGTCGGCCAGGAACACCAGCCACGCGCCGGCCACCGCCAGCGCGGCGAGCATCGTCGCGGCGATCTTCCAGCGGTCGCGACACAGCACGTACAGCAGGTCGCGTAACGACAGGCGGGCGATCTGGCGCATGTGCAGGACGAGCGGGGGCGAGGCGCGCGGCTCAGGGCCGCCGCAACTCGTAGTTGAAGCCGAGCGTCAGGCCGTTGAACAGCAGCACCTGGCGCAGGAACTGGTCGACGAAGCGGCCGGCGCGGACCAGCGACGTCGGCGGCACGTAGATCGTCGTCGGGCCGCTCAGCACCGTGTCGTCCTCGACGCGGCCGGCCGCGGCGACGCGCTGCAGGTCGACGGTGCGCACGACCGGCTGGTCGCTCGTGCCCGACCACGACATCAACTTGACCGCGTCGCTCGCCGCACCGGGCAGCATGCCGCCGGCGCTGGCCACGGCCTGCAGCAGCGTGAGGTTGCCGTTGACCGCGACCAGTCCCGGGCGTTGCACTTCGCCGAAGACGAAGACGCGGTTGCCGGCGACGGTGTCGAGCAGCACCGACACCTCGAGCCCGCCGAGGCGCCGGCGGTACTCGGTGTTGATCCGCTCGCGCGATTCGTCGACGGTGAGCCCGGCTAGCTGCAGCCCTGGCAGATACGGCAGGAAGGCCATGCCGTCACTGCCGAGAAGAACGCGCTGCGAACGCCCGCGCTGCGAGCTCGACAGCGTCAGCCGCAAGTCGTCGAGCTTGCTCGTGAACTGCTCGACGGTGACGGTGATCCGCGGGTCGCGCCAGATGTCGGCGTACAGCGCGCGCAGTTCCGCGGCGAACTGGCCCGGCGTGCGCTCGGCGGCGGGCACGTCGCCCTTGAAAGGCACCGTGACCATGCCGTCGGGGCGCACGAGCAGCGTGCGCGCCGGTTCGTCGACGAAGTGGAACTCGATGCGCAGCCGGTCGCCGACATTGACGCGGTACGGCTCTTCCTCGACGGCGTGCCCGGTGAGGAACAGCACCTCGACGACGTCGCCGGGAACGAGCCGGTACGCCGACAGGCCCTCGGTCAGGCCGCGCAGGATGCGCTGTCGCGCAAGCGATGCATCGATCGGGTTGGCATCACCGTGAACCGCAACCGCGTCGGCCGACGATGGCGCCTGTGCCTGCGCGGTGCCGGCCGCGAGCAGCACCGCGGCCAGAGCGGCCCGCCACCATGCGCGTACCGACGACGGCGTCGGCGCAGCGCGTCGGCGATGGCAAAAGGACACGGGAAACGTGCGCAAGGAAAGGACGGTGCAGAGATGACGGGACGACCTGCGCCAGCGCGGTGAACGGTCGAAAAACTGGGCGGCAGTATAGGGACGCGATGCTGCCGCGAGCCCCTTCGACGCGGCGTTGCGACCCGTCGCGTGACGCAGTGCAGTGAACTATGCACGCGTGCCGTGGGCCGACCTGCGTCCGAGCCGCCGCGTCAGCCTTCGCAGTAGACGCTGAACGTCATCGTCAGCCCGAAGAAGCGGTTGCGCTGGATGCGGAACCGCCGCGCCTTCGACCGCCGCATCAGCGCCTGCAGGTCGCGATGGCTGAGCAGCCGCAGGTTGTCGGGCGTCCAGAAGTCGCGATAACGACGGCACCACGCGTAGAACCACGACGGCACCCAGTGCACGAGGATCGCGTTCGTGTGGCTCTCGACCGGGAAGTACTTGTTGGGCGTCGTGAAGTACACCTTCTCGCCGGTGCGCAGCATCTCGTCGATGAAACGCAGCTGGTCGTCGGGCGTGCCCACGTGCTCGATCACCGCGTTCGAGAACACCGCGCCGAAGGCGCGGTCGGCGAACGGGAAGACGCGCCCGTCGTAGACGACGAAGCGGCGGTCGGCGTAGGTTCGCTGCAGCTCGTCCATCTCGTCGACGCCCAGGCCGGTGTAGAGCGTGGGCGCGTAGCGGAACGTCTTCAGGAACAGGTTTTCCTGCGCGCTGTGGTCGACGTTGGACACCCCGACGTCGAGCACGGCGCACGGCGAGGCGACGAAACGGTAGAAGTCGTCGAGCTTGGCGCTGCGCGAACGCTGCATCGCGATCGCGCGCAGTCGGTGGAGGATTCCCATCTTCGGCGCGGCGGGTGGCGGTCTGGCGGGCAGTGGACGGCGGGCGCCGGATTGTGGCGTCGCCAGCTGGGATCGTCGGTGTCGGCCCCCGCACTCGCGCGGTGCTGCGTGTCGAACGCACGTTTCGCGCGCCGCGTGGCGCGCCGCGGGCAGCGGGCTTTGCCAGAATCCGGCGCCCGCAAGCGGTCACCGACGCGCGAACACGTGCCAAGCCAGTGCCGACTAGCGCGCAGCGCTCAGAGCGCTTGCGTCGGCACCCGCTGCAACCTTCACGAGCCTGTCAGCCCCCGCTCGCTTCCGCCGTGCCGCCCGATTCCGTTCGCCGCGTCGTCCACGCCTACAACCTGCACCGCGGCGGCGGCGGCGCCGACAACGCGACGCACGCGACGATCGACGTGCTGCGCAACGCCGGCGTCGACGTCGTCGAGTTCGCGCGCGACAGCGCCGCGCTCGACGACGGCCTCGGCGCCAAGGTGCGCGCATTCGCGAGCGGGCTGTACGCGCGCGACGCGGTGCACGAGTTCGCCGCGCTGCTCGACCGCTGCCGGCCGGATCTCGTCCACGTCCACGAGCTGTACCCGTTGATCTCGCCGTGGGTGCTGCGCGAGTGCACGCGTCGCGGCATCCCGGCGGTGATGAGCGTCTACGACTACCGACTGACGTGCCCGACGCACAACCACTATCACGCCGGCCACGTCTGCACGCGTTGCATCGGCGAAGGCGAATGGGCGTGCGTCAGCCAGAACTGCCGCGGCAGCCGCGCCGAGAGCGTCGCCTTCGCGCTGCGCAACGCGGTGGCGCGCCGCGGCCGGCTGTTTGCCGACCACGTGAGCTGCTACGTCACGCCGACGCGCTTCACCGCCGACTGGCTGGTTCGCTGGGCCGGCGTCGACGCGGCGGCGGTGCGGGTGCTGCCGTGCACGATCGACCTGCCCGACGCGCCGGTCGACGACCCCGCGGCCGGGCGCTACATCGCGTTCGCCGGCCGCTTCGTGCCCGAGAAGGGGTCGGACGTCGCGATCGCCGCGGCGCGGCTGGCCGGCGTGCCGCTGTGGCTCGCCGGCGACCGCCACCAGTCGATCGCCGACCGCGGCAGCGACGACGCGATCCGCTACATCGTCACCCACGACCGCGACGAGCTGGCCGCGTTCTACCGCGGCGCGCGCGCGTTCGTGATGCCGAGCATCTGGTTCGAAACCTTCGGCATCGTCGTCGGCGAAGCGATGGCGCACGGCATCCCGGTGCTCGCGTCGCGCATCGGCGCGCTGGCCGAAACCACTGTCGACGGCGTCACCGGCCTGCTGTTCGACGCAGGCGACGTCGCGTCGCTGGCCGCAGCGATGCGCCGCCTGTGGGACGACGACGAGCTGACGCGCCGCCTCGGCCGCGGCGGCCGCGCGCACATCGAGCAGCAGTCGAGCCGCGCCGCACACGCGCGCACGCTGCTCGCGATCTACGACGACGTGCTCGCGGACGCGGCGGCGCGACCGACTGCACACCGAACCGCGCTGCGCTGACGCCGCCCCCGCGATCCAGGGGGCAGGTGCGCCGCCGCGGCGCAGCAGTCGCTGCGGGTCGGTGTGGCACGATGCGGCGCCCCGAAAAAGACTTCGCCGCTGCCCACCGCCCCGATGGACCCTGTCGCGACCCCCGAGCCCAATGATCCGCTGGTGGCGCAGCAGTGGCATTTCGGGCTGATCGGCCGGCTCGGGTTCGGCAGCGGCAGCGCCGCGTACGTCGGCATGGACCGCGTCTGGGCCGACTACCGCGGCCAGGGCGTGCACATCGGCCAGTGGGACGTCGGCGTGCAATACGACCACTGGGACCTCGCCGCCAACTACGACACCAGCCGTCACCTCGTCATCGACGGCACGCTGAACGACGGCCGGCCGCTGTTCGTCGGCTACGACGACCACGGCACCGCGGTGGCCGGGCTGATGGCCGCGGCGCGCAACGGCGTCGGCGGCGTCGGCGTCGCGTACGACAGCGGGCTGACGTCGGTGCGCGTGCTCGGCGGCGCCGACGACCTCAGCACGCAGTTCGAGCGCTACCTGATGACGCTCGACCACCTCGGCGACTTCGACGTCACGAACCATTCGTACGGCACGACGCCGAACTTCATCGTCGACCGCGACCAGGCGAAGTACGAGACCGCCGCCGTCACCGGCCGCAGCGGGCTCGGCACCGTCGTCGTCTACGCGTCGGGCAACGACAACGCCGACGCCAACGGCGAGCAGATCGCCGAGTCGCGCTTCTCGGTCACCGTCGGCGCGACCGACGGCAACGGCCAGGTCGCGTCGTACGCCAACTACGGCGCCAACGTTCTCGTGACGGCGCCGGCGGCCAGTGTCACGACCGATCTGCTCGGCAACGGCGCCGGCCGCGACGGCCTGCTCGGCGGCGACTACACCGACCTCTTCGGCGGCACGTCGGGGTCGACGCCGCTGGTCACCGGCGTCGTCGCGCTGATGCTGTCGGCCAACCCCGGCCTCGGCTGGCGCGACGTGCAGAACGTGCTCGCGCTGTCGGCGATCGGCACCGGCAGTCTGTACGGCGGGCCGGCCACCGAAGAAAGCAGCACCTGGGCGTTCAACGCCGGCGGCCACTGGAACGGCGGCGGGCTGCACTTCAGCGCCGACTACGGCTACGGCCTCGTCAACGCGTTCAACGCGGTGCGCATCGCCGAGGCGTGGGCGCTGATCGGCGCGCCGGCGGCGACGTCGGCCAACGAGCGCGCGACGACGACCGGCACCGTCGTCGTCGACGAAGCGATCGGCGACCTCGCGGTCAACGAGTGGCGCTTCGTCATCGACGACGACCTGTGGCTCGAGCACGTGTCGCTCGACCTGCAGCTGACGCACGCGTCGTTCACCGACCAACTGATCGAGCTCGTGTCGCCGCACGGCACGGTGATGCGGCTCTACGACGGCACGACCGGCCGCGGCGACGAGGCGACGAACGGCTTTCGCTACACCTTCGGCATCGACGGCCTGCGCGGCGAGTCGCCGGTCGGCGAGTGGCGGCTGACGATCGAGGACCGCGTCGCCGGCGGCGCGGGCACGCTCGATGCGTTCGCGTTCACCGCCTACGGCAGCGAACGCGGCGTCGACGACGTCCACCACTACACCGACGAGGTGATCACGCTGCTCGGCCAGCCCGGGATGGCGGCCCGCTCGCTGCTGACCGACGCCGACGGCGGCAGCGACTGGATCGACGCTGCGGCGATGTGGCGCGACGTCGTCGTCGACCTCTCGGCGGGCGGCAGCTCGACGGTCGGCGGCACGACTTTCGCAACGCTGGCCGACGGGACGACGGTCGAGAACGCGATTGGCGGCGACGGCGACGACTTTCTCACCGGCAACGGCGCCGCCAACCGGCTGTACGGCCAGCGCGGCGACGACACGCTGCTCGGTACCCAAGGCGACGACCTGCTGTCCGGCGGCCCGGGCGACGACGTGCTCGACGGGGGTCCCGGCAACGACACCGCGACCTACGCCGGCGCCGCGGCCGGCGTCGCCGTCGACCTGCGCATCGTCGGCCCCCAGCCCACCGGCGGCGCCGGCGTCGACACGCTGATCTCGATCGAGAACCTCGTGGGCAGCGCCCGTGCCGACCGGCTCACCGGCGACTCGCTCGCCAACGAACTGCAAGGCGGCGGCGGCAACGACGTGCTGGACGGCGGCGGCGGCAGCGACACCGCGTCGTACGTCGACGCGGCTGCCGGCGTTTCGGTCGCGCTGTCGCCGGTGCCTCAGGCAACCGGCGGCGCCGGCGTCGACACGCTGCTGTCGATCGAGAACCTGCGCGGCAGCGCGTACGCCGACCAGCTGGCCGGCAACGCTCAAGCCAACCGGCTGCGCGGCGAAGGCGGCGACGACCTGATCTTCGGCGGCGACGGCGCCGACGACGTCTTCGGCG
>CBDUBX010000061.1:0-11414 GCA_965365495.1 uncultured Burkholderiales bacterium | reverse complement strand
GCTACGGCAGCTTCGCGATGGACCTCTTGATCGGCGAGATGGTCAAGCGCGGCGCGACGCGCAGCACGATGGAGGCCAAGGTCTTCGGCGGCGGCGCGGTGATCAACGGCATGACGACGATCAACGTCGGCGAGCGCAACACCGCCTTCGTCCTCGACTACCTGCGCACCGAGCGCATCACTGTCGTCAGCAAGGACGTGCTCGACATCTATCCACGCAAGGTCTGCTTCCTGCCGGCCAGCGGCAAGGCGATGGTCAAGCGGCTCGCGTCGGCCAACACGGACGCACTGCTGGCGCAGGAACGCGCCGCGGCGGCGCGCGCGGTACCGGCCGGCGGCGGCACGGTCGACCTGTTCTGACGAGACACCGAAGTTGGAAAGAACATGAACAACGAAAAGACCCGCGTCGTCGTCGTCGACGACTCCGCGCTGGTGCGCGGGCTGCTCGCAGAGATCATCGACCGCGAGCGCGACATGTGCTGCGTCGGCACCGCCGCCGACCCGCTGATCGCGCGCGAGATGATCCGCAACCTGAACCCCGACGTCATCACGCTCGACATCGAGATGCCGCGGATGGACGGCATCGATTTCCTGGCGCGGCTGATGCGGCTGCGGCCGATGCCGGTGGTGATGGTCTCGACGCTGACCGAGCGCGGCGCCGACGCGACGCTGAAGGCGCTGGAGCTCGGCGCGGTCGATTTCGTCGCCAAGCCGAAGATCGGCGTCGTCGACGGGCTGAAGCGCCTGGGCGAGGACATCACCGACAAGATCCGCACCGCGTCGAAAGCGCGCGTGCACCGGCTCGCGGCGCCGGCGGTGCCGTCGACCGGCTCGGCAGCGGGCGTGGCGCGCACCGCCTCCACCGCGCCGTCGCTCGGCCGGCTGTCGACCGAGAAGATCGTGTTCATCGGCGCGTCGACCGGCGGCACCGAGGCGACGCGGGAAGTGCTCGTCGGCCTGCCGGCCGACAGCCCGGCGGTGATGATCACGCAGCACATGCCGCCGGGGTTCACGAAGAGCTACGCGACGCGGCTCGACGGTCTGTGCCGGATCCGTGTCGCCGAAGCGCGCGACGGCGAGCGCGTGCTGCCGGGCCACGCCTACATCGCGCCGGGCGGCTTGCACCTGTCGGTCGAACGCTCGGGCGCGAACTACGTCGCCAGAGTGGTCGACGGCGAGCCCGTCAACCGCCACAAGCCGAGCGTCGAGGTGCTGTTCGATTCGGCCGCGCGCGTCGTCGGCCGCAACGCGCTCGGCGTGATGCTCACCGGCATGGGCGCCGACGGCGCGCGCGCGATGCGCGCGATGCGCGACGCCGGCAGCTACAACGTCGTGCAGGACGAAGCGACCTGCGTCGTCTTCGGCATGCCGCGCGAGGCCATCGCCCACGGCGCGGCGCACGAGGTGCTGCCGCTGACGAAGATCGCGCCGCGGCTGCTGGAATGGCTGCGCGCCAATGCGGGGGCGGCGACGAGCCGGGTGTGAGGTCGGTGCGAATGGCGGGGCCTCGGATCGCAGCGACATTGCGGCGCGCTATACGCATAAGCGTCTGCGGGCGCCGCGGTGGCGCAGGGTCGTCCTCTACGGTCCCGTCTTGCAGATGCGGCAGCGACCCACCTCGAGTTTCAGCGGCGTCGCCGGTCCCAGAAACGGCTCCTCGACGACCCCTCCCTTGAAGGTCGTCGACTGCGGATAGCCGTTGATCCAGTATTGCACCCATGAGCACTTGGGCGTGCTGCTGTTCACGGTGATCCAACGCCCGGTGAATGACACCCGCGCCGTACACGTACCCTCGATCCGATCGCAGTCGCAGTCGCCGGCCGGGATGCGGCGGATACCGGCATCGCTGTCTTCAGCGCCCCCGGGCTTCGCCGCGGCGCCCGGAGCGGAGCGTCTGCCCGTGGGGCCGACGCCTTGTTTCATCGCATCGCACAGGGCCGGGTTGACCTGCACCATCGCCGCCGAGCATGCATCCTTCAACAGCTGCTGCTGATCGAGATTGCCGGCCGCGGAATGAGCCGCTGCCTGAGCGTCGTGCTTGAGCCGCCGGCACATCTCGGTGTGTTCTTCACGTGGCCCGATGCAGTCCCGCATGTAGCGGTGTTCGAGCTCGGCCGAAGGCGTCGCGAACTCGGGTCTTCGATTTCCAGACAGCTGCAGCAGACGCTGGCAGAAAGGCGTGTGCGGCGCGGTGACGCAGTTCTCGCCGTCGGCCTGGGCGACGCTGTCGGATCGCCATTCCGCAGCGGTCAATCCGGTTGCCGGCCCGCAAAGCAACAGTGCTACAGCAACGATCGCCTGGCCCGGGTGTCGACTCGGCATGGTTCTCTCCGGATGTCGAGAGGCGCGCCGCCGGTGCCGGCCGCCAGAGCTGTCCAACCGGCGCTGCGGCGCTACTCGAGGGCCGTCACCGCGCCGCGGCGCTTGCGGCGCATCAGTGCGCCGATGCCCGCGAGACCGAGCGTCGCCAGCGCCGCGGTGCCAAGCTCTGGAACCGGCGTCAGCACCTCACGCCCGTTGATCGACGCACTGATGTACAGGTTGATGTTCACCGGCGCCGCGGTGGCGTTGTTGACCGCCCACAGAAGGCTGCCCGAACGGCTGTCGGCGAACGGCGCGCCGCCACCGGTGGCGGTGCCGATCCTCGCAAGGTTGATGTTCGGCGTGACGACCGTGTTGCCCGGCGTCTGGCCGTAGGCAAAGAGATTCGCCTGCGCGTAAGAACATGGGAGCGGGATCGGCGCCGTCGTGCAGTGGTCGAATCCAGCGATCGCGACAAGGTAGTCGAACGAGACCGTGAGCCGGCTGAACGGCGCGAGCGTGCCGGACGACGCGCCGAAGCCGCCGTGCCGCGTGTCCACGTTTCCCGAGTAACCCGAGCCGCCCTCCGCGGCTCGCCCATCGAGCGACCACGCCGTCGGCATGATCGACGCTTCGACCGACGCCCCGCCCAGCGCGGCATCGGCAAACAGCGTCGTCGGGAAGACGTTGTTGATGGAAGCACTCTGCTGGTCGCTTAAAACGCGCGCGTCGACCCACGTCTGCTGCGTCGTCCACGTCACGCCGGTGGCGTTGCCGTCTTCGGGGGTGAGGTCGACGATCTGGAAGACGAAGTCGCTCAGGCGGACCTGGGCCGTGCTGGCGTGGGCGAGCGGGGCGAATCCGCCCGCGGCGGCGGCGAGGACGGCGGTGATGGCGGTGCTTGGATGCATTGCGTTGTTTCGTTGCGTGGGTCAGGTTCGGTTGCGGTCGCTGCGGCGTCGCCGGCCGGCCAGCGCAGCGGCCAGCAACGCGCCGCCGGCCAGCGCCAGCGACCCCGGCTCGGCCACGGCGGCCGATGCGGTCGGATCGACGAAGGTTCGTAGCGCAACGTCGAAGCCGCAGCCCAGCCCGAGCACGCAGCCGTCCCACGCCGTGGCGCTGCCGCTGCGGTCGTACGACGTCAGCCGCGTCGACGGCGCGAGCGCGTTCGCCCAGCCGACGATCCGGCCCGGCCCGGCAGCGGGCTGCGTCAGGACGATGGCGTAGTCGTCGCCGACGTCGAGCCACAGCCCGGCGGTGTGCACGTCGACCGTCGTCAGCGGGTAATAGCCGGTCGAGGACCACACCGGGACAGCCAGCACGAAGCTGGCATAGGCATCGCCGAGGTCGGCCACCGGCGCGCCGGCGGCGGTCGTCGGCAGCAGATGCATCGTCACCTGATGCCCGGCGCGCGCCGCGCCGATCTGAAGGTCGACGCGCGTGAGCAGCCCGGCGACGCCGGCGTCGACGACGGCCGCGACCGTGTTGGCCTGGCCGCCGCAGCAATTGACCTGGGCGCCGCCGAGGAACACGTTGGTGGGGCTGAGGGTGTCGATGTCCGAGACAGGGGCAGCATGGCCAAGCACCGAAACAGCAGCCAGCAGCGAACCCAGCACCCCGCTTCGCTTTGAACTCGCGCGCATCGTGCTGGTGCCGCTGATTGCGCCCCAGGCGAGGCCCTGACCGACGCCGGCGCGAGCCTTGGCGGCGCCGATCGAGGGCCACCTGATCGCCAGGCATGCCGCGGCCACCGTGAAACGGGCGCCGGCGACGCGCTGCCGCTCTCTTCGCTGCACCTCAACGCTGTCGTCTGCACGCATCGCGTGGGCTCCCACTGCTTCGACGAGGTGCACTCTGCGCAGGGCGCCCGCGCGCGGCAATCACCCGTCGATCCCAGGCGCTCACCCGTTCGGATGAAGACCCCCGCAATCGAGGGCTGACTATCATTTCCGCCGCCATGCAAGTGCTGCTCGTCGACGACCACGCGCTGTTCCGCGAGGGCCTGGCGCTGTTGCTGCAAGGGCTGGATCCGGCGGTGGGCGTGACGCACGCTGCGACCGCCGAGGCGGCGCTCGTGGCGGCGGCGGCGCATGGGTTCGACCTTGTGCTGCTCGACCTCGCGCTGCCGGGCCGGCCCGGGCTCGACGTGCTCTATGCGCTGCACCGCGACGGTGAAGGCCCGCCGGTGGTCGTGATGTCGGGCAGCGACGACCGCGCGACGGTGATGGCCGCGCTGCAGGCCGGCGCGATGGGCTTCGTGCCGAAGTCCAGCCCCTCGGCGGTGATGATCGGCGCGCTGCGGGTGGTGCTGGGCGGCGGCATCTACCTGCCGCCCGACGTGTTCCTCGGCGACGCGGGGTCGCGCAAGACGGCGTCGGACGCAAAGCCCGGCCTGGCGCTGACGCCGCGCCAGTGGCAGGTGCTGCGCCTGATCCTCGAAGGGCGCTCGATCAAGCTCATCGCGCAGGCGCTGGACACGTCCGCCAACACGACGAAGACGCACGTCTCCGCGGTGCTGCGGGCGCTGGGCGTGACTTCGCGCACCCAGGCGATCGTCGCCGTGCACCGCTTGGGGCTGCGGGTGCCGCCGGCGCCATGAGATGGGCCGTGGTGCGCCGGCGCACGGCGCGCGCGGTCGCCGCCGCCGCGCTGGCGCTTGCCGCGACCGCAGCGGCGGCGCAGCCGGTGCGCGTGCGCGTCGTCGGCTACCTGTCGTCGGTAGAGCCGGCAGCGCGGCGCGAGCCGTGCCTGGCCTCGCTGGCCGAGGAACTGGCCCGGCTCGGCTGGCGCGAAGGCGTCAACTTGCGTTTCGTCATCGCGCATGCCGAGCGCGACGAAGGCAAGCTGCCGGGCAGCGCCGCGATGCTCGCCGCGCGGCGGCCCGACGTGCTCGTGGCCGCCGGCCTGCAACCGGTGCTGGCGCTGCACGCGGCGACGCGCCGGCTGCCGATCGTCGCGCTCGGCACCGGTTTTCTGCGCGGCGCAGGCCTCATCGACAACCTGCGGCGGCCCGGCGGCAACGTCACCGGCATCGCGCTCGCGCCCGGGCAAGGCGCGAAGATGCTCGAGGTGCTGCAATCGTCGCTGCCCGGGCTTCGCCGGATCGGCTGGCTGCGCAACGCGCGCAATCCGGGCCACTCCGCAGCCGCCCCGGAGATGCGCGCGGCGGCGGCGCAACTCGGGATCGAACTCGCGCCGGCGGAGTTCGACGGCGCCGATGGCATCGCCGCGGCGTGGCAACGCCTGGCCGCGCTGCGCGTCCAGGCGGTGGTGGTGCAACCCGATCTCGGGATCTATGCGGAGTCCCACGCCCGCACGGCGCGGCAGCTCGGCCTGCCGGCGATCTCGCACCACCACCGCTTCGCCCGGCTCGGCGGCGCGTTCGCGTACGGCCCTACCGCGGACTTCTGCGCCCGCGGCGCGGCGTGGGTCGATCGGCTGCTGCGCGGCGCCGACGCCGCGACGTTGCCGCTGGACGAATCGTGGGACTTCTCGCTCGTCGTTAACGCGGCAACGCTGCGCGAGATGGGGTTGACGCCGTCGGCGGCGGCACGGGCGCGGGCCGCCGAGGTCATCGACTGACGGCGGGCCCGGCCACGGCTGCGGCGATGGCCGCCAGCAGCTGCTGCGGCTGGACGGGCTTGAGCAACGATGCCGCCGCATGGGGCGCACCCGAGGCTGCCACGTCGCCGGTCACAAGAACGATCGGTATCGTCGGGTCGAGGCGGTCGCGCAACGCCACGACCTCGGCGAAGCCGTCGGGCTGGGCGGCGAAGCGGTAGTCGCTGACGACGATGTCGGGCTCGCGCAGGTGGGCCTGCAAAACCGCCGCTGCCTCGTCGGCCGATGCAGCGACGACGGTATGGCAGCCGCAGCGCGAAAGCAGGCTGCCCGTCGATTCCCGCGCCGAGGCGTCGTCGTCGACGATCAGCACGAACAGCCCTTCGACGTGCGGCCAAGTGCGGTCGACTTCATGCTCGGCTTCGGACGCATCGTCTTCCGTTGCCGGAGCCAGCGGCAGCTCGATCGTGAAGCGCGCGCCACCGCCCGGCGAGTCGCCGACCGTGACCGCGTGGTGCAGCAACGCGGAAAACCGCTGCACGATCGCCAGACCCAACCCCAACCCCGGCGCGGCGCCGGGCTGCGGGACGCGATAGAAGGCGTCGAAGATGCGTTCGCGATGCTCGACGGCGATCCCTGCGCCGGCATCGTGCACTTCGATGCGCGCACGGTCCGGGCCCGGCCCTCTGCGCACACCGACCAGCACTCGGGCTTGTCCCGTGTGCGCGAGCGCGTTGGCCACGAGGTTCTGCACCATCCGTTCGAGCAACAGCGGGTCCGACGTCACGACCAGCCGGCTGGGCACGACGCGCAGTCGAGCGGCGGGCTCGCCGACCGCGAAGCGCCGCCCGACGCGCGCCAGCAACGGGCCGAGCGGCACGCGCTTGCGCTGCGCCACCACCTGCCCCTGCTCGAGCCTCGACAGGTCGAGCAGTTCGGCGAAAAAGGCTTCGAGCGCCTGCACCGCGTCCTGCAACTGCAGCGCCAGGCGCTGCAGCTCGCCGGCCGGCGCGCGCAGCGTCAGCAGTGCCGCCAGCACGCCGACGGCGTGCAGCGGCTGCCGCAGATCGTGGCTCGCGGCGGCGATGAAAAGCGACTTGGCCGCGTCGGCGCGCTCGGCGTCGCGCTTCGCGCGCTCCAGTTCGGCCGTGCGTTCGGCAACGCGTTGCTCGAGCTCACCCCGGCTCGCGCCGATCTGACGCGCCAGCTCGTTGAGCGACCGCGCCAGCGGCGCGAGCTCGCGAAACGCGGCCGGACGAAGGCGCAGGTCGCGGTCGCCGGCGCCCACCCTCGCTGCGGCGTCGGCCAGGCGTTGCAGCGGCCCGGCGATGCGGCGGGCCAGCAGTCCGCTGAGCAGCAGCGCCACGGCGGCGCTGGCCACGACGATCGCCGCGCCGGTTCGCAAGCTCTCGACCAGTGGCGCGAAGGCCAAGCGCTCGTCGGTGGCGACGACGATCTGGGCATCGAATTCGGGCAGCGCACCGCGGCTGGACACGACGCGCCGCCGGTCCGCCGGCCCGATCAACCGCGCGACGAGCGCCGCCGTCGAGTCGCTGCCGGCGGACGTCGGCCCAGCCACCCAGTGCCGCATCGACGCGCCGGCTGCCGAGGCCAGCAGCCTGCCGCTGTGGTCGACGATGGCCACCGCGGTGTCCGCGGCCGTGGCATGCGGCGCGAGCATCGCATCGAACGAAGAGAGCCCCATCTCGGCGACGAGGACGAATTCGCTGCGCGGCGTGCGCCGCGACGCGAGCCAGGCGCGTGGCTGGATCGCCTCGTGGAAATCGGTCGCGAGCACGGTGGCAAGGCCGTCGCGCGCGCTGCGCAGCGCCATCGCGAGCCGGATGACTTCGAGATCGGGAGCGACGTTCTCGAGCCGCTGCCGGTCGGCGCGAGCGACGACGCGTCCGTCGTCGCCGACCAGGAACGCCGAGACGAAGTCGGGCTGCCGCCGCAGCAGCCGCAGCAGCGCGTTGCGCCGGCGATCCGACCCGGCCACGCCCGACGCGTCGACATCGGCGAGCACTTCGCGCAGCGCACGGCCAACGTCGGCCAACCGCTCCCGCACCTTCAGCGCGACGGCATCAATCTGCTGGCGATGGCCACGCGCGAGCACCGCGCGCGCATCGCGCAGCGCGACCGCGGCGTGCACCATCGCCGAGGCCAGCGCCACCGCCACCATCGCCCCGCCGATCCAGGCGAGGTAGCGGCGGCCCGGTGCTGCGTCGCCCGCATCGGGCGCGTCGGGCGCGTGACGGGCGCTCAAATCCGTACCTGGCGGCGTGACTTCCCGGCGCGGGCCGTGACAACCTTTCTTACTGCAGGCGCACGCTCGCTGCGGCGGACGACGCGTCGCCGCCACGGCCAAACCGCGGCCCGGGAAAAAGTCACCGCGGCACAGGCGAGATCGTGCGCAGGCGCGGGAAATGGGCTGCGTAACCTCGTCGGTCGCGCGTCAGCACGCTGAGTTGGACACGGCGGCGTGGGCGCCGATGAAGAAGTCGTGCAGCGGCTGCGTTCGCTTTCGCCACGCCGGCGGAAGCGGGCGAACGCCGCTGCGGACAACGCAGAACAGTCCCACGGCAGCGCCGTGCGGCGCGTCTCGAAGACGTCGAACATGGCCTCCACCGCGTCGGCCGCGACGTTCGGCAGCAGCAACTCGGCATAGACGACGATGTTGACGTGCAGCGGCGCGCTCTCGGCACAGGCCTGCAGGTGGTCCGTCGCCCGGGCGTGCCACGGACTGCCGGCGTCGATGCAGTCGATCCAGACGTTGGTGTCGACGAGCGTGCCGGCCGCGCCGTCGTAGGCGGCCAGCGCCGGCCGGTCAGCCGCCCCGACGCCGGTCACGAAGCGGGCTTTGCCGCTATCGGTTCGTCGCCGCGCAGGAATTCCATGATGTCGTCGGCGGTCATCCGCCGGAACCGCGGCGTCATCGACGCGCGCACGCGCGCGGCAGCCTTGCGCAGCGCCTCGCGGCGGTCGTCGCGGATCGGCGCCGATAACGGAGTGATGACTATGCGACCGCCTTCGAGGCTGAACTCCCCCTCGGTGCTCGCAGCGACGCCGGCGGCGTCGCGGATCGGCTTCGGAATCGTGACCTGGCCTTTGTCGGTGATGAGCATCGTGGCGGCCTCCAAGCATTGCCGTGGCTGAATCCGGTAGGAATTCGGAGTCGGAATTCTGCTCGCATGCCCGGCGGCACAAGCCGGCGCCATCGACCCGGCGAGCCGGCCCGCCGCCTTGGCCCTACCGCTTCCGGTCGTGACCCAGGAACATCGCCTGCAGATCCGACAGGAAATCGAACCCATGCTCGGTCGGCCGCACGTGCGCGCCGCCGTTGCGTCCGTCGACGCTGACGAGGCCGCGCGTCGCGGCTTGGGCCAATACGGGTTCGACGACCGACGCCGGCAGTCCGGTGCGTTCGGTGAACAGCGAGAGCTCGAAGCCGTCGCGCAGGCGCAGCGCGTTCAACATGAACTCAAACGGCAGATCGGCGCGCGGCACCTCGTGCTCGTTGCTGACCGCACAGCCCGCGAGCGCATGGCGCATGTACGCCGCCGGCTCGCGCCAGCGCACCTGGCGCACGACGCGGTGTGGGAAGCTGATCTTGCCGTGGGCGCCGGCGCCGAGGCCGAGGTAGTCGCCGTAGCGCCAGTAGTTCACGTTGTGCACGCAGCGGTGGCCGGGCCGCGCGAAGGCCGAGACCTCGTAGCGCTGCAAGCTGTGCTCCGAGGTGCGCGCGGCGATCGCATCGAGCATCGCAGCGGCAGCGTCGTCGTCGGGCAGGCCGCTCGGCGGCGCGGCCGCGAAGCGCGTGTTCGGCTCGACCGTCAGGTGGTAGACCGACAGGTGCGGCGGGCGGTACGACAGGGCCGCGTCGAGGTCGCGCTGCAGGCCGCCTGGCGTCTGCCCCGGCAGCGCGTACATCAGATCGAGGTTGAAGGTGTCGAAGGCGGCGGCCGCCTCCTCGACCGCGGCGCGCGCCTGTGCGCCGTCGTGGACGCGGCCGATGCGCGCGAGCAGCGCGTCGTCGAAGCTCTGCACGCCGATCGACAGGCGCGTGACGCCGGCGGCGCGATACGCGTGGAATCGCTCGCGCTCGAAGGCGCCGGGGTTGGCCTCGAGCGTGACTTCGCAACCCGGCTCGAGCGGCAGGCATGCGCGCAGGTCGGACAACAGGCGGTCGATCGCGTCGGGCGAGAACAGGCTCGGCGTGCCGCCGCCGATAAACACGCTCGACACGCTGCGGCCCCAGACCAGCGGCAGGCTGGCTTCGAGGTCGGCGCGCAGCGCGTCGAGGTAGCGCGCCTGGGTCGAGTCGTCGAGCGCGGTCGCGGTGCGCGCGCTGGCCGAAGCGCCGCCGGGCACGGCGTGCGGTGCGCCGGCGAGGTTCGACCGCGGCGGCGCGGCAACCTCGTGCGAATTGAAGTCGCAGTACGGGCACTTGCGCAGGCACCACGGCAGGTGCACGTACACCGCCAGCGGCGGCAGCGATGGCAGCTGCAGCGTGCCCGGGCGCAGCCAGTGGGCGACGTCGCGCGGCGGCGCTGCGGCAGGTGCCGCGACGATCGGCGTCAGACGTGCCACACGTCGTGCAGCAGCGCGCGCAGCTGCGCAACGGCGCGGGCGCGATGGCTCGCGGCGTTCTTCGTCGCGGCGTCGAGTTCGGCCACGCTGCGGCCGAGCGCCGGGACGAACACCAGCGGGTCGTAGCCGAAGCCGCCGGCGCCGCGCGGCGCGTGCAGGATCTCGCCTTCCCAGCGGCCGACCGCGACCAGCGGCTCGGGGTCGTCGGCGCGGCGCAGCGCGACGAGCGTCGTGACGAAGCGCGCGCGCCGGTCGGCCACATCGCGCAGCTCGTGCAGCAGCCGCGCGTTGTTGGCCGCGTCCTGCGCGCGGCGCCGCGCTTCGCGGTCGGTCGCGGACATGGCCGCGTCGCCCGGCGACAGCGTCGCCCAGTGCGCCGAAATAACCCCGGGCGCGCCGCCGAGCGCGTCGACGACGAGCCCCGAGTCGTCGGCCAGCGCCGCGCCGCCGGTGGCCCGCGCCGCGTGCCGCGCTTTCGCGAGCGCGTTCTCGACGAAGGTTGCGTGCGGCTCGTCGGCCTCGGCGATGCCGAGTTCGGGCTGCGCGACGAGGTCGACCTCGGGCGGCGCGTCGCCGTCGCGCGGCGCGCCGAGCAGCGCCTGCAGCTCGGCGAGCTTCTTCGCGTTGTGGCTGGCCAGGACGAGCCGCAGACGCGGGCGCTGCTCGAGCACTGCGTCAGCGCCCGGTGGCGCCGGGCGCAACCGATCGGTCCTGCGTCGCCGAGCCGCCGAGCGCGGCGCGCTGGTGCGCGACCAGCTCGGCGATGCCGCGCTCGGCCAGCGCGAGCAGACGGTCGAGCTCGGCGCGCGTGAACGGCGCCCCCTCTGCGGTGCCTTGCACCTCGACGAAACCCCGCGAGCCGGTCATGACGATGTTCATGTCGGTGCCGCAGGCGGCATCCTCGACGTATTCGAGGTCGAGCAGCGGCGTGCCGTCGACGACGCCGACCGACACCGCGGCGAC
>CBDUBX010000060.1:0-11634 GCA_965365495.1 uncultured Burkholderiales bacterium | reverse complement strand
GGCGGGCCTCGATCGCGACCGTCGACGGCACGCGCGGCGCAACGGGTGCGGCGCTTGCCTTTCGTCTGCCTGCTGCGACGTCGGGGTCTGCCTTGCCCATGCGTGTTCGTCGGCGGACGTCGGCGCCGCCTCCTCCGGCCGTCGGCCGCGGGCCGTGGGTGTGGCCGCTGTTCGCGCTGGCGGCGGTGTTCGCACTGCGCGAGGCCAAGGCGCTGATGGCGCCGATCGTCGTCGCCGTCGTGCTGGCTTTCGTCCTCGCGCCGGCGGTGCGCTGGCTGCGCCGGCGCGGCGTGCCCGAAGTGCTCGGCGCCGGCGTCGTCGTCGTTGCACTGGTCGCGAGCACGGTGCCGCTGGCGGCGACGCTCGTCGCGCCGGCCGAGCAGTGGTGGCAGAAGGCGCCGGCGACGCTGTCGCAACTGGCGGCCAAGATCGACCGCCTGCGCGCCGCGGTGCCGGGGTTCGGCCCGCGCGTCGCGGCGCCGCGCGGTGCGGTCGCCGCCGACGACCCGATGACCGAGCGGCTGGCCACCGAAGGTGTGGCGCTGACCGGCAAGCTGCTCGGCAGCGGCGCGGCGTTCGCATTCGCCGCCGGCGCGACGGTGATCCTGCTGTACTTCTTGCTCGCCTCCGAGCACTGGCTGCTCGCGCGCTGCGTGGACGCGATCCCGCAGCGGCGAACGCGCGCGCTGATGATCGGCGGGCTGCGCGCCGCGCAGCGCGAGATCGGCCACTACATCCAGGTCATGGCGGCGGTCAACGTCGTGTCGGGGGTCGTCGTCGCGCTGTTGCTGTGGGCAGTGGGGCTGCCGAACCCGACGCTGTGGGGCGCGGTCGTCGTCGTGCTGCTGTTCATCCCGTACCTCGGGCCGATGGCGCTGATGGCGCTGTTGCTGCTGGCCGGCGTCACGACCTTCGACACGCTGCCGGCGATGCTCGCGCCGCTGGTCGTCTTCGTCGCGGTGCACGCCGCCGAGACCAACGTCGTCAGCCCGATCGTCATGGGTCGCCGGCTGTCGCTGAGCCCGATCTCGGTGTTCGTGTCGGTGCTCGCGTGGGGCTGGCTGTGGGGCGTCGCCGGCGCGCTGATCGCGGTGCCGATGCTGGTCGCGCTGCGCGCGGTCTGCGATCGCGTGCCGCGGCTGGCGGTGCTGGCGCGCTTCCTCGACGGCGAGCGCGGCGCGACGGCGGTGGCGGCGACGGCCGCGATCCGGTCGCCGGGCAGAGCCGAGCCCGACGCTGCTGCCGCCGCGCCGTTGCCCGCTGCAAGGCCGGCGCGGCGCGGCGCGCGCGCCCGGCGCTGAACACCGATGCTTGGGCATCCGCCTTGCTGAATCGCCGCACTTGCGAGTCACGGGTGCAAGCGCGTTCGGCCGCCGGTCGCGTTGCCGCCGTTGCCCATGCCGATCCGTCGCGCCCGCCGCCCTGAAACCGCCACGCCGCGTCCACCGCGCGCCGACTCGCCGCAGCGCCTGCGCGACAGCGCGGCCGAATGGGTCGACGGCAACCGCCTCGATTGGCTCGACGCCGCGCACGCCGCGCCGGCGCTGGCGCAAGCGCGGGACCACGTCAACGCCGACGTCGCGTTCGCCGCCGTCGCGCGCGACACCGCGCTCGCCGACGCGCTGCTGCAGCAGGCACACCGCGGCGTCGCGGTCAACCTGATGCTGCGCGGCGACGCGCCGTCGGCCGCGGCCGCCGATTGGCTCGCGCGGCTGCAAGCCGCCGGCGCGACCGTTGGCCACGACGCGCGGCGCTGGCGCGGGCGCGACGCGGCGCCGAGCGGCGTCGCCGTCGTCGACGGCAGCGCCGGCTGGTGGATCGGCGACGCCGCGCCGCAGGCGGCGCTGCGGTTGCAGGGGCCGGTCGTGTCGCGGCTGCAGCGCTGGTTTGTCGCGCAGTGGCAGCGGCGCGCGACCGCGCCGCTGCGTGCGGCGCGCTACTTCCCGCCGGTCGCGGCCGCCGGCAGCCAGGCGGCGGCGTTGGCCGCGCTGCCGTCGTCCGGCGCAGCCGGCCGGTCGTTCGAGCAGATCCTCGTCGCCGCGATCGCGCTCGCGCGCCATCGCGTCGTCGTCGGCATCGGCGACGCTCCACCGTCGCGGCCGTTGCGCGCCGCGATCGACGCCGCCGCGCGGCGCGGCGTCGCGGTGGAGTTGCGGCTCGCGCAGGCCGACGCCGCGCGCGCGTGGTCGGCGCTCGCCGACTGGCTCGCGCCGCGCTGGCGCGGCGACATCGGCATACGCCGCTGCGCGTTCGGTGCGACGCCGGCGTGCGCCGGGCGCGCGGCGCTGGCGGCGGTCGTCGACGCGACGTGGTCGGGGCTTGGCCCGACCGACGCACTGGCCGGCGCACCCGGCGTCGCGGTCGTCGACGGCGCGTTCGCGCGGCAGTTCGCCGGCGCGTGGGACGCCGGCGTGATCGTCGCGGCCGACGCGCCGCATGCCGCGCGCGGCACCCCAGCGCGCCTGCCGGCCGACGCGGTGCGGGCAACGCGTTAACGTCGCCGCGCTGCGCACCGCGCGCTCGCGCGTCGCGCCGGGCGCATCGCCGCAGTTCCTGGGTCCGCTACCCCGCGATGTCGGTCACGATCCGTTCCCGCCTGTTGCTGCTGGTGCTGTCGGTGCTGTTGCCGGCGGTGCTTGGCGTGGCGTGGCTGATCGCGCGCACCTTCGATACCGAGCGCGAGGCCCACGAGCGCACGCTGCGCGAGACGACCCGCGCGCTGTCGACGGTCGTCGACCTCGAGCTGACGCGGCGCGCGACGCTGGCGCGGCTGCTGGCCCAGTCGCCGTGGCTGGACGCGTCGCCCGAGATCGGTCCGGCCGAGCTCGACGCGTTCGCGCAGCAGGCCGCGCGCGCGCTCGAAGGCGTCGACGGCTGGATCGAGCTGCGCGACGCCGCCGGCGTGCGTCTCGACACGCGCGGCGCGGCGCGGCCGCCGGCGGCCGGCACGACCGCCGAGCCGCTGGCCGACCTGCCGCTGGTGCGGCCGCTGCTCGCCGGCAGCGACGACGACGCGCACGCGGCGGTCGTCGAGCCGGTGCAGCGCGACGGCCGCACCGTTGCGAACATCGTTTTCGCGCTGCGGCCGTCGGAGCTGCAGCAGGTCGTCGACCGCCAGCGGCTGCCGCCGGGCTGGATCGGGGCGATCGTCGACAGCCGCGAGACGATCATCGCGCGCCACCCGGACGGCCGGCGTTGGGTCGGCCACGCGGCGACCGCCGGGCTGCGCGACGTGATGGCCAAGAGCCGCGAGAGCCGCTTCGACCTGGTGTCGCTCGACGGCCAGCGCAGCGCCGGTTACTTCAGCACCTCGCCGCGCGGCTGGACTTTCGTCACCGCGATGCCGCACGAGGAGTTCGAGGGCCGGCTGCCCGAGGCGGTACTGCAGCTGGCGATCAGCGCGCTGGCGCTGCTGGCGCTGGCGGTCGTCGGCGCGCTGTGGCTGTCGCGACGGATCGCCCAGCCGGTGCACGCGCTGAAAGCCGCGGCCGCGCGGATGCAGGCCGGGCTGCCGGTGGCCTACGAGCCGACCGGCATCGTCGAATGCGACGAGGTCGCCGCCGCGCTGGCCGAGGCCGCCGAGACGCTGCGCCACGGCCGCAGCGACCTCGAGCGTCAGGTCGCCGGCGCGGTCGAGCGCACGCGGCAGGCCGAGCAGCGCGTGTCGCAGAGCCAGCGCGTCGAGGCGCTCGGGCGGCTGACCGGCGGCGTCGCGCACGACTTCAACAACCTGCTCGGCGTGATCAGCAACAGCGCGCACCTGATCCAGCGCCACGCGACGACACCCGAGTTGCAGGTGCCGGTGGCGGCGACGCTGCGCGCGGTCGAGGTCGGCAGCCGGCTGACGCAACACCTGCTGCGCTTCGCCGGGCGGCGGCCGGTGCGACCGCAGCTGCTGCACCTGAGCCGCGTGTTGCCCGAGATGCAGGAACTGCTGCGCAGCGTGCTCGGCCGCCACATCGAGGTGTCGGTGCGCGTCGCCGACGACACCGCACCGGTGCGCGTCGACAGCGCCGAGTTCGAACTGGCGCTGATCAACCTGGCGTTGAACGCGCGCGACGCGATGCCCGGCGGCGGCGAGGTGCGGCTTGCGGCGCGCAACGCCGAGCCGGCCGAGTCCGAGGGCCTGGCAAGCGGCCGTTACGTGCTGCTGACGTGCAGCGACGACGGCGCCGGGCTCGACGCCGACCTCGCGGCGCGGGTGTTCGAACCGTTCTTCACGACCAAGGCCGTCGGCAAGGGCACCGGCCTCGGTTTGAGCCAAGTGCACGGCTTCTGCACCCAAGCCGGCGGCACCGCGCGGCTCGACAGCACGCCGGGGATCGGCACGACGGTGTCGATGCTGCTGCCGGCGAGCGTGGAGACCGCTGCCGACGTCGCCCCCGCCGAGTCGCCGCCGCCGGCGCGGTCGATCGCCGGCGCGCGCGTGCTGCTCGTCGAGGACAACGCCGAGCTCGGCGACGTCACCGCGGCGCTGCTGGCGAGCCACGGCGCGACCGTGCGCCGCGCCGCCGATGCCGACGCCGCGCTCGCCGCGCTGGCCGACGACGCGGCGTGCGACGTCGTGCTGTCGGACGTCGTGATGCCGGGGGCGACCGACGGCGTGGCGCTGGCGCGGCAGCTCAAGCGCGAACGACCGACGCTGCCGGTGGTGCTGATCAGCGGCTACAGCCCCGGGGAAGAGGCGGTGCGCGACTTCGTCGTGTTGCGCAAGCCGTGCACCGAGCCGGCGCTGCTGGCCGCGCTGCACGCTGCGTTGCACGGCGCACGCTAGACACCCGCGTCGCGCGCGCCGGTCGACGGGCACACCGGCTGCCTCGACCCGGGCGCGGGCCGGCCGCGCATCCCGCGCGGCCGGCGACCCCCGATCCCTTTGTTGTTGAAAGGAAACGGCGATGTCGAACGACGACTCCATCGACTGCCTGAACGACCTGATCGAAACCTCGAAAGACGGCGAATACGGCTTTCGCACGTCGGCCGAGTACCTGAAGAACCCCGACACGAAGCAGCTGTTCGAGCGCCGCGCCGAAGAGTGCCGCCAGGCGGCGGTCGAGCTGCAAGGGCTCGTGCGCCAGCTCGGTGGCACCGCCGAGGACAGCGGCTCGGCCGCCGGCGCGGTGCACCGCGGCTGGGTCGCGGTGAAGGGCACGCTCGCCGGCTACAGCGAGAAGGCGATCCTCGAAGAGACCGAGCGCGGCGAGGACACCGCGCTCGAGTCGTACCGCAAGGCGCTGTCGAAGGACCTGCCGCCGGCGGCGCGTTCGGTCGTCGAGCGCCAGTACGAAGGCGTGAAGCGCAACCACGCACAGGTGCGTTCGCTGCGCGACGCGGCGCGCGCCACCGGCAGCTGATCGACCCCGACTTCGGCTGCACAGCCCCGCCAGCGCGCGGGGCTGTTCTTTTTGGCGCGCGGATCGCGGCCGAACACGGTCGCCGCAAATGCGGCGTTGCGGCACTGGAAGCGCGGCGTTCGCCGCTCGCGTTCGCTTGCGCTCGCGTGGGAAGCCGTCGCAGAGCTTCTGTCAGCCGACCTCGTTCGCGCGCCCCGGGGCTCGGCACCGACGTCGCTCCGGCGCCGTCGCTGCAACGGCGCCGGCCGGAGGATCAGCCGCGGCCGGGCTGGCGCGGCTGGGCGTCGTCGTCGTCGAGCGGCAGGTCGTCGCCGCCGCCGTCTTCCGGCGACGGCACCGGCTCGGGGCGGTCCGGCTCGGGGTTGGGCCGGTGCGGCGCCGGCGACGGCGTCGCCGCCGTCGCTTTGCCGGCGCGCCGCCGCGCCGCAGGCTGCGGTCCGCGGGTCGCGTCGGCCAGCGCTTCGTCGTCGTCGCCGAGCGCTTCGTCGTCGTACGGGTCGGCGGCCTGCGCGGCGTCGACCGCGTCCAGGTCGACGTCGCCTGCGTCGTCGGCGTCACCGTCGACGTCGCGGCCCGGCGTGAAGACCCGGTCGACGCCGATGTCGGCGGCGTCGCGGCCGGCGTCCGATCCGGCGCTGCGCCGCTCGCCGGTGCCCGACGCGTCGCTCGCCATGCCGTCGAGCGTTTCCGACGGTTGCAGCGCGTGCGGCTGGTCGTCGCGCAGCGCGACGTCGGCCGCGAGGCCTGGATCGGCGTCGTCGCCGCCGGCGATGCCCATCATGTCGCTGCCGCTGTCGGAGCTGTCGCCCGGGCCGAGCGCCGCGGTGTCGCGCCCTGCGGGCTCGCGCGGTGCGCGTTCGGTGCCGAGTAGGCTGCTGCGGCCCATGGTGTTCTCCTCGCGTGTCGGGGTCCGCTCGGTCGGCAAGGGACATGCCCCCCGGCCGGGCCGCGCGACCCAGACGCGTCAGAACGGCTCGGCGTAACGCAGTCGGCCGATGTCGAAGCCGCGGTCGTGTGCGAGCTGCACCATGCCCTGCAGCCGCACCCGCGACAGCGATGGCGACCGCGACAGCAACCACAGCGTGCGCCGGTCGGGGCTGCCGACGACCATCTCGCGATAGAGGTCGTCGACGTGCAGCGTCCACTCGTCGCGCCACGCCATCGGCAGCCAGCGCAGCCACCGCGGCAAGGTGCTGAACTGCAGCTGCGCGCCCGAGCTGCCGACGACGGCGCGCGCGGTGGCGCGCGTTTCGTGCAGCCGGCCGCGCGCGTCGCGGCAGCGCATCCGCATCGTCATGCGGCTGCCGCCGTGCAGCGTGTAGCGCCGCGCCGGCGCGTCGCCGCAGTCGGCGGCGTCGCGCGTCGGCAGCCACGCCTGTGCGTACCACGTGCCGGCTTGGCGCGCGAGGTTGACCGTGGTCATCGTTTCGAGCGGCGGCCCGGCGCGCTGCGCCATCACACGCTGCAGGAACGGCAGGCCGAAGGCCATCGTGATCGACACCACCGCCGGGTTGACGCGGGTGCGCCAAGACATCGGCAGCAGCGGCCACGCCAGGCCAATCAGCCGCAGCCACGGCGTGTCGGCCGACGTGCCGGCGCGCGCGCCCGACGGCTCGGTGGCGGCGTCGAGCAGCCGTCCGATGCCGCCGCGCATCAGCCACGCCAGCGCCGCGATCGCCGCCGTCACACCGGCCAGCGACAGCGCGAGCCGCCGCGGCGCGAGCGTGCGGTGGACGCGGCCGAACAGCGTCGAGAACTGCTCCTTGACGCGCAACTCGCGCGCGACGAGGCGCTGCTCGACGAGCTCGATGCGCTGCTCGAGCGACAGCGCGTCGGCGGCGTCGACGCGGTCAGCGGGCGGCGCTGCCGGCAGGGTCGCTTCGGCGGTGGTCATCGGCACTCCCGGGGACGGCGGGCGGCGGGTCGGCGGCGCGCTTGGGCAAGGTCAGGTGGCGGCGCGTCGCCGGCAGTTGCAACAGCCCGGCGAGGCGGCGAACGCGGCGAACGACGAGCCAGATCGCGACGAGGTTGACGACCAGCGCGATCAGCAGCGCCACGCCGACGTGGAGGCCGAGCGCGACCAGGCTGACGACGATCGCCGCCCACAGCACGAGCCACGCAGCGACGCCGAGCACCGCAGCGACGACGCCGAGGACGATGATCTGCGCCAGCGCTGAGCCGGCGCGCTTGAGCTCGAGGCCGAGCAGCTCGACGCGGTCGCCGAGCAGCCCCGGCAGCTCGCGCCACAGCGATTGCGCGGTCTTGAGCAGCGACGGCTTGCCCGTCTGCGCGGCAGCCGCCGCGGCGGCAGCGGACTTCGCCGCGGCCGCGTCGTCGTTGGCCGAGCGCGCGCGATCGGCGGCGTCGTCGGCCGCCTCGCGGGTCTTGGCGGCCGCCGCGTTGGCCGCTGCCGCTTTCACGTCGGCGGCAGCGGCGGCAGCGACCGACGCCGCAGCCGACGCGCCGGCCGCCCCAGGGGGCGACGGCGTGCCCGGTTCGGCCCGCGGCGCGGCAGGATCGGCCACCGCCGATCAGGACGTGAGGCGGGCGATGATGACGCCGATCGCCAACGCCGCGGCCACCGCCGCCAGCGGGTTCTCGCGCACCGTGCAACGCAGGCTTTCGGCCCACTCGTCGCCCATGTCGCGCACCTGGTCGGCCCGCGTGTGGACCATTTCGTTGGCCGACGTCATGCCTTCGCTGAGCCGCTGCACGTGCGGCGCAGCGCTGTCGGCGAGGCGGTCGATCGTGTCGTGCGCCCCCTGGACGACGCGCGCCAGCACGTCGTCGCCGCGCATCCGCTTGGCGTCGGCGCCGATCGCCGACGACGCCGGCGCGTCGGCCTGGGTCGCGCCGCTCGACATGCCGCCCGACATGCCACTCGACCCGGGCGTCGAGCTGCCGAGGCCCGAGGACGTCTCGGCGGTCGACGTGGGGTAGGAGGAGGTTCCGGTTCCGGTCGTGGCCATGATGGTCCTCGGTTCGGTTCGACGAAAGCGCGTCAGCGCGGCGAGCCGCGGCGCACGAGGTTGACGATCGCCAGCAGCACGATCGCGCCGAGCAGCGACACGAGCAGCGCGCCGAAGCTGAAGGCACCTTGGTTGATCGTGCCGACGCCGACCAGCGGCGAGATGAACCAGCCGCCGAGCGCCGCGCCGACGATGCCGACGATGACGTTCAGGAAGATGCCCTGCTGGCCGTCGGTGCGCATGATCATGCTGGCGACCCAGCCGATGAGACCGCCGATGACGAGCCAGATGATGAAGTTGATCATGGTGCGCTTTCTCCTGTGGATGGGGAAACGGGTTCACGACCCGTGGCGGGGCGTCGGCAAACGATGTGCCCCCTCGCGCCGCGCCACCCTGCGGCTCGGGGGTCAGATCGCGCCGACGCTGCCGGTGATCGGCAGCACGATGCCGGTGATGTAGCCCGAGCACACCGGCGACGCGAGAAACACGTAGGCTGGCGACAGCTCTTCGGGCTGCGCGGCGCGTTTCCAATCGGTCTGGCTGCCGAACTCGCCGACCTTGTCGGCCGGCGAGTCGGCCGGGTTCAGCGGCGTCCACACCGGCCCCGGCGCGATCGCGTTGACGCGGATCCCGCGGTCGACGAGCTGGCTCGCCAGGGCCTTCGTGAACGCGTGGATCGCGCCCTTGGTCGCCGAGTAGTCGAGCAGCCGTTCGCTGCCTTCGAGCCCGGTGACCGAGCCGGTGTTGATGATCGCCGCGCCGGGCTTCAGGTGCGGCAGCGCGGCACGCGCCATCCGCATGTAGCCGACGATGTTGGTGTCGAAGGTTTCGAGGATGCGTTCGTCGTCGAGGTCGGCAAGGTCGTAGGCGTGCTCCTGGAACGCGGCGTTGTTGACCAGCACGTCGAGCCGGCCGAAGGCCTTGACGGTGCGCGCGACCGCGTCGTCGCACCACGCGCGGTCCTTGACGTCGCCTTGCAGCAGGATGCAGCGCCGGCCTTCGGCCTCGACGCAGCGCTTCGTTTCTTCGGCGTCGCCGCGCGACGAATGGAAGGCGACCGCGACATCGGCGCCTTCGCGCGCGAACAGCACCGCGACCGCGCGGCCGATGCCCGAATCGGCGCCGGTGATCAGCGCGCTGCGGCCTTCGAGCTTGCCGCTGCCGCGGTAGTCGGGAGCGTCGAAGCGCGGCGCGAGTTCGAGGTCGGACTCGCGGCCCGGCTTCTGCAGGTGCTGCGCCGGCAGCTTCGTCGGCTGCTTCCGTGCGCCGGCCTGCGGCGGCGGCGGCGGGTCGGCGGCGTCCTTCGGCGGGCGCTTCGCGTCGGCGCGGTCCTGGCGCTGCTGGATCGCGCGTTGCTTGGCCAGCGTGCGGTCGTCGTTCGCGCCCTTCGCGTCCTTTGCACCTTTTGCGTCCTTCGTCTTGCTCGGCATGTCGCGGACCTCCGTCGGCGCGCCGCGAGGCAGACGCCGTGCCCGTCCGGTACACGACTTGCTGTGTCCGCCGCATGACCGAAGCCGCGAACGCAGGCGGGGCGCCGGACCGGCTGCTCGACGAGATCCTCGACGTGTTCGCGCGCGAAGCGCGTCTGGACCGTGCGCAGCTGCGCGGCGATGCTCGCGCCGACGAGCTCGGCATCGCGTCGCTCGACCTGGCGCTGGCGCTGTTCGAGATCGAGGACCGCTACGACATCAAGCTGCCCGAACCGGCCGCCGGCGCGCCGCTGCCGACCGTCGACGAGATCGCGGGCCAGGTGCGCGACGCGATCGCCGCGCGCGGCGGCGGCGCGTCGCGATGACGCGCCGCGTCGCCGTCGTCGGCGTCGGCGCGGTCGGCGCGGCCGGCGCCGACGCGGCGGCGACGTGGCGCACGCTGGCCGGCGGCGAAACCGCGATCGCCGCCGACGCCGCGCTCGGCTGGCCGACCGCGCGCGCCGCGGGCTTCGACGCCGCGGCGCACTTCGACGAGCGCGAGCTGCCGATGCTCGACCGCGCGACGGCGTTCGCGCTCGTCGCCGCGCGCGAGGCGATGGCACAGGCCGGTCTGGCGCGGATCGGCGACGCCGACATCGACCCGGTTCGCGGCGGCGCGATCTTCGGCGCGGCGAGCGGCTATACCACGCTCGACGACGCCTACCTCGCGCTGTACGGCCGCGGCGCGAAGCGGCTGCACCCGTTCCTCGTGCCGCGGGCGATGGCCAGCGCCGCGGCGAGCCGGCTGTCGATGGCCCACGGGCTGCAGGGGCCGACGTACGCCCCGGCCAGCGCGTGCGCGTCGGCGGCGCACGCGATCGGCCTGGCGTTCCACGCGGTGCGCAGCGGCCAGCTCGACGTCGCGCTGACCGGCGGCGCCGAGGCGCCGCTCGCGCCGGGGCTCGTCAAGTCGTGGGAGGGGTTGCGCGTGCTCGCGTCGGACACCTGCCGGCCGTTCTCGCGCGACCGGCAGGGGCTCGTCCTCGGCGAAGGCGGCGCCGCGCTCGTGCTCGAGGAGTGGCGGCACGCGACCGCGCGCGGCGCGACGCCGCTGGCCGAAGTCGTCGGCTTCGGCATGGGCGGCGACGCCGGCGACATCACCGCGCCCGACCCGGCCGGCGCGGCGCGCGCGATGCGAGCCGCGCTCGCCGACGCGGCGCTGGCCGCCGACCGTGTCGACTACGTGAACGCGCACGGCACCGGCACTCGGCTCAACGACCGCAGCGAGACCGCGGCGCTGGCGCAGGTGTTCGGCGCGCGGCTGGCGGCGCTGCCGGTGTCGTCGAGCAAGGGCTGCTTCGGCCACACGCTCGGCGCGGGCGGCGCGCTCGAGGCGCTGGCCTGCGTGTTCGCGCTGCGCGACGGCGTGCTGCCGCCGACCGCCAACTTCCGCGAAGCCGACGCGGAGTGCGCGGTCGACTGCGTGCCGAACGCCGCTCGACCGCAGCCGATCGACGTCGCGATGTCGAACTCGTTCGCCTTCGGCGGGCTTAACGCGGTGCTGCTGCTGCGCCGCGCCGCCGCATGACGCCGGCCGCGGCGGCAGCGCACAGCGCCGCGAGCGACGCGCCGCGCGCGCACCTGCAGGCGATCGGCGTCGCGACGCCGGCGCACGACATCCACGCCGCGTTCGCGCGCTACGCGCGCACGCTGCTGCACGACCCGCGCGAGCAGCAGCTGTTCGACCGCATGGCCGAGCGCAGCGGTATCGACCACCGCTGGTCGGTGCTCGCACCTGGGCGGCTCGACGCCGGCGAGGTCGACGCCGGCGGCTTCTACGTTCCCGGCGCCTTTCCCGGCACCGACGCGCGCATGCGGCGCTACGCGCCGGCGGCGCTGGCGCTG
>CBDUBX010000059.1:0-11773 GCA_965365495.1 uncultured Burkholderiales bacterium | reverse complement strand
AGAAGTTCTGGCTCGACCGCAAGCGCACCGCGGCGATCAGCAAGCACACCAACGCGTTCAAGGTCAACGAGGACGTCGTCATCCCGCTGCCGCGGATGGGCGAGTACACCGAGGGCATCGAGCGCATCAACGTCGAGCTCAGCCTGCGCAACAAGCTCGAGCTCGTCGGCGCGCTGCAGGAGTTCTTCGCCCGCGGCAACCTGCCGCTCGGCAAGGACGACGACGCCGGCGAGATCCCGAGTGCCGAGCTGCTCGAAGACCGCGTGCAGCAGGCGCAGAAGCTGCTGGCCGACGTCGCAGCGCTGTGGCGCCACTGGCTGCTGTCGCTCGATGCGGTGCAGGCCGACGAACAGGGCTACAGCGGCGAGACGGTGTTCGCGCTGCTGCAGGACTGGCGGCTGCGCGCTTCGTGGAAGACGCAGATCCTCAAGCCGCTGCAGCAGATCTTCGCCGGCGCGCCGTTCGTGCCGCTGATCGACGAGTGCAAGCGCATCCACAAGCAGGTGCTGCGCGGCCGCGTCTGGGTGGCGCTGCACATGCACGCCGGCGACGGCAACGTGCACACCAACATTCCCGTCAACAGCGACCACTATCCGATGCTGCAGACGGCGCACGAGGCGGTCGGCCGGATCATGGCGCTGGCGCGGTCGCTCGGCGGCGTGATCAGCGGCGAGCACGGCATCGGCATCACGAAGCTCGAGTTCATGACCGACGCCGAGCTGCAGCCGTTCGCCGACTACAAGGCGCGCATCGACCCCGAAGGCCGCTTCAACAAGGGCAAGCTGATCCGCGCCCGCACCGAAGGCGCGCGGCCGCCGGACCTGACCGCGGCCTACACGCCGAGCTTCGGCCTGATGGGCCACGAGTCGCTGATCATGCAGCAGAGCGACATCGGCGCGATCGCCGCGAGCATCAAGGACTGCCTGCGCTGCGGCAAGTGCAAGCCGGTGTGCGCGACGCACGTGCCGCGCGCCAACCTGCTGTACAGCCCGCGCAACAAGATCCTCGCGACGTCGCTGCTGATCGAGGCGTTCCTGTACGAGGAGCAGACGCGGCGCGGCGTCAGCTGCCGCCACTGGGCCGACTTCGAGGACGTCGCCGAGCACTGCACGATCTGCCACAAGTGCGAGTCGCCGTGTCCGGTGAAGATCGACTTCGGAGACGTTTCGATGAACATGCGCAACCTGCTTCGCCGCATGGACAAGCGCAGCACGCGGCCGGGCAAGGTCGCGGCGATGACGTTCCTGAACACGACCAACCCGACGACGATCAAGGCGATGCGCGTCGGCATGGTCGACGTCGGCTTCGCCGCGCAGCGCTTCGTCAACGGCCTCGTCAAGCCGGCGGCGCGGCGGCAGACGCAGGCGCCGCCGGCGACGGTCGGCGCGGCGCCGGTCGCCGAGCAGGTGATCCACTTCGTCAACAAGAAGATGCCCGGCGGCCTGCCCAAGCGCACCGCGCGCGCGTTGCTCGACATCGAGGACAAGGCCTACGTGCCGATCGTCCGCGACCCCGAACGCACCAGCGCCGAGACCGAGGCGGTGTTCTATTTCCCCGGCTGCGGCAGCGAGCGGCTGTTCAGCCAGGTGGGGCTGGCGACGCAGGCGATGCTGTGGCAGGCCGGCGTGCAGACCGTGCTGCCGCCGGGCTACCTGTGCTGCGGCTACCCGCAGCGCGGCGGCGGCGACTACGACCGCGCCGAGCAGATCATCACCGACAACCGTGTGCTGTTCCACCGAGTCGCCAACACGCTGAACTACCTCGACATCAAGACCGTCGTCGTCAGCTGCGGCACCTGTTACGACCAGCTGCAGGCCTACCGTTTCGACGAGATCTTTCCGGGGTCGCGGATGATCGACATCCACGAGTTCCTGCTCGAAAAGGGGATCGCGTTGCCGCCCGGCGACGACGCTTACCTGTACCACGACCCCTGCCACACGCCGCTGAAGCTGCAGGAGCCGATGAAGACCGTGACCGCGCTCGTCGGCCCGAAGGTGCTGAAGAGCGAACGCTGCTGCGGCGAGAGCGGCACGCTCGGCGTCGCCCGCCCCGACATCAGCACGCAGATCCGCTTCCGCAAGGAAGAAGAGATCCGCAAGGGCGAGGCCGCGCTGCGCGCGCTCGGCGCGCCTGGGACCCGCGCTTCGAAGCCGGGCAACATCAAGATCCTCACGAGCTGCCCGAGCTGCCTGCAGGGGCTGAGCCGCTACCAGGACGACCTCGCCAGCGGTTTGCTCGAGGCGGACTACGTTGTCGTAGAAATGGCACGAAAACTGCTAGGCCCAGACTGGCTCGAGCGCTACGTCGAGCGGGCCAACCGCGGCGGGATTGAGCGCGTGCTGGTGTAAGGGGTCGACAGGCCCCGCGGACCGGCCGTTTGCAGAGTCGCGTCCACGGTACGAGTCTCACGCAGCAGTCGGTTACCGAACAGCCAGAGCAGCGAGGGGAAAACCCCCATTCCCGGGGGTCCGGAGCCGACAGGGACATTGATATAAATCACTCATGGGACGCGGCGAGGGTGTGTCTCTACCGTCAAACCCACTTGGAAACGAGGTACACATGAAGCTCAAGCACATTGCGGCGGCAGTGGCCGGCCTGGCGGTCGCAGGCAGCGCCATGGCCGCCGACTACGACCTCGGCATGGCGAGCGTCGATGTTCCGCTGTCGTTCGGCGGCCTGACGGCCGTCGGGCCGTTCACCGACACCTTCTCATTCGAGCTGCCCCCCAACCTCGGCTCGGGCTACACGGTCAGCAACTTCACGTTGCTGGGCGGCATGTACAACACCGTTCTAGCGAGCCTGTCGCTGGTGTCGAACGAGGACGGCATCCTCTTCAACGCCGACGACATGCTGCTTGCGTCGTCGGTGGTGCCGAGCGGCGAGACGATCAGCCTGGCATTCGGCCCGACGATGGCCGGCAGCTACTACCTCAGCGTGATGGGCATCGGCAACGGCACCGAGGGTGGGATCTACACCGGCGCGATCAGCGTCACCGCGATTCCCGAACCCGAGACCTACGCGATGATGTTCGCGGGGCTGGCCGTCGTCGGCTTCCTCGCCGCGCGGCGCCGCGTCTAGTCGCTCAAGGCGGCCGCGGGCGCGCCCGTCGTCGGCTTCGCGTTTCTGAACGAGGGCAGCGCTGCGGCGCTGCCCTCGTCGCATTTGCGGTCCCCTTTTGGCCTGCGGGTCGGCGTGGCCCTCGTCGTCCCCGCACCGCTTGCGGCGCATACACTGCGCGTTTGTCCCCTCGCGTCATGCCCGGCACCGACCGCCCGACTCCCCAGCCGACGTCGCTCGTCGTCCACCAGACGTCCCGCGTCGTCGAAGTGAGCTTCGACGACGGCGCGAACTTCCGCATCCCGTTCGAGCTGCTGCGCGTCCACTCGCCGTCGGCCGAAGTGCAAGGCCACGGTCCGGGGCAGGAGGTGCTGCAGACGGGCAAGCGCGACGTCGGCGTCGACGCGATCCAGGCGGTCGGCCACTATGCGGTGCAGCCGCGCTTCACCGACGGGCACGAGTCCGGGATCTACACTTGGGACTACCTGTATCGCCTCGGTGCCGAGCAGGACGCGCTGTGGCAGCGTTACCTGAGCCGGCTCGCCGAAGCCGGCGTCGACCGCGACGCGCCGATGGCACCGCCGGCGGCCGCCGGCTGCTCGAGCCACTGAGCCGCGAGATGCCCCAGACCCATTTCGGTTACCAGCCGGTCGACGAGGCCGAGAAGGCCGCCCGCGTTCGCGGCGTGTTCGACTCGGTCGCGTCGCGCTACGACCTGATGAACGACGTGCTGTCGTTCGGCTTGCACCGTTACTGGAAGGCTTACACCGTCGCCGTCGCCGGCGTGCAGCCGGGGATGCGTGTGCTCGACATCGCCGGCGGCACCGGCGACGTCGCGCGGGCGTTCGCGCGGCGCGTCGGCGAGCAGGGTCGCGTCGTGCTGACCGACATCAACGAGGCGATGCTGCGCACCGGCCGCGACCGCCTGCTCGACGAAGGCTGCGTGATGCCGGCGGTGGCCTGCGACGCCGAGCCCCTGCCGTTCGCCGACGGCGCGTTCGACCTCGCGAGCGTCGCCTTCGGCCTGCGCAACATGACGCGCAAGGACGCCGCACTCACCGAAATGGCGCGCGTGCTGCGCCCGGGAGGCAAGTTGCTGGTGCTCGAGTTCTCGCAACCGGTGCCGGCGCTGCGCAAGCCCTACGATTTCTACTCGTTCCGCGTGATGCCGCTGCTGGGCCGCGTCATCGCCGGCGACGGCGACAGCTATCGTTACCTCGCCGAAAGCATCCGCGTGCACCCCGGCCAGGCCGAACTGAAGTCGATGATGGCCGGTTGCGGCTTCGGCCACGTCGACGTCCACAACTTCGCCGGCGGCATCGTCGCGCTGCACGTCGGCATCAAGTGCTGATGCGGCTGCGGCGGCAGCGACGCACGCGGCTGCTGCAACCGATCGCCGCGTGGCGAAATCAGCGTTTCGACTCCCTCCAGGCGGGGGTGGCCGCGATGCGGCGCGCCGAAGGCTGCCGTTACACTGAAACGTTGCCGGTCGAATCGGCGTGATCGAGCGCCGGCGGCGCTTCGGTCGTCGATTCGACGTGTTCCGCAGCTTCCGAGGTGCGCCGTGATTCCGTCCACATCCCTTCGATCGAAAGCCCGCGCGCGTCTCGCGTGGCGCGGCGGATGTCTCGCTGCCGTCGTCGTCGCGGCGGTCGCGCTCGCCGCCTGCGGCGAGAAGAAGGGCCCGGCGGCGAGCCAGACGGCCGCCAAGGTCAACAAGGACGAGATCACCGTCCACCAGATCAACTTCGTGCTGCAGCAGCAGCGCAACCTGCGACCCGAGCAGGCCGACGCTGCGAGCCGCCGCGTGCTCGAGCAGCTGATCGACCAGCAGATCGCGGTGCAGCGCAGCGACGAGCTCGAGCTCGACCGCGACCCGCGCGTCGTGCAACAGCTCGAAGCGGTGCGGCGCGAGGTGCTGGCACGCGCCTATCTCGAGAAGGTTTCCGAGTCGGCGGTGCGTCCGACGGCCGACGAGATCCGCCAGTACTACGACGCCAACCCCGCGCTGTTCAAGGAACAGCGCATCTACAACATCCTCGAGCTGTCGATCGAGGCCAAGCCCGAGCAGCTGCCCGAGCTGCGCGAGAAGCTCGGCGCGGTGCGCAGCATCAACGAATTCGTCGACCATCTCAAGACCGCGGGCTACCGCTACACCGGCAACCAGGCGGTGCGGTCGGCCGGGCAACTCCCGCTGAACAGCCTGGCATCGTTCTCCAAGATGCAGGACGGCCAAGCGGTGATCGTGCCGTCGGCGAGCGGCATGCAGGTCATCGTCCTCGTCGGCTCGCGCAGCCAGCCGGTGGCCGAGGAGCAGGCCCGCCCGGCGATCGAGCAGTATCTGCTCAACGAGCGCAAGCGCAAGCTCGTCGAGGAAGACCTGAAGGCGCAGCGCGCCGCGGCGTCGATCGAGTACGTCGGCAAGTTTGCGACGCCGGCGGCGTCGGCGGCGTCAGCTGCTGCGGGCCCGACGCCGTCTGCCGCGCCGGCGACGTCGCCGATGGACGCCGCCGCGCCGGCGGCCAGCGGCGCGCTGTCGAGCGGCGACATCACCAAAGGCCTGGGGCTGAAATGACGCGCCCGATCGCAACCTGGCGCTCGGCTCTCGCCGCCGTGCTGGCGTGTGTCGCTTGGTTCGCGGCGGCCGGCACGGTGCAGGCGCAGCCGTCGGCGGCGACCAGCGCCGTGCAGCCGCAGCCGTCGGCGCCGGCCGGCGAAGCCGAGTACCGGCTCGGCGCCGGCGACGTGATCCGGATCGGCGTGTTCCAGAACCCCGACCTGACGCTGGAGACGCGGATCACCGACGCCGGCGTGATTTCTTATCCGCTGCTCGGCACGGTGCAGCTCGGCGGGCTGGGCATCACCGCCGCCGAGCGGCTGATCGCCGACCGTCTGCGCAGCGGCAACTTCGTCAAGCAGCCGCAGGTCACGATCTCGATGCTGCAGGTGCGCGGCAACCAGGCCAGCGTTCTCGGCCAGGTCAACCGGCCGGGCCGCTATCCGCTCGAAGTTGCCGGGCTGCGGCTGACCGACCTGCTGGCGATGGCCGGCGGCGCGCAGGGGGCCGGCGCCGACGTCGCCGTGATCACTGGTACGCGTCAGGGGCGGCCGTTCCGCGTCGAGATCGACGTGCCGCGGCTGTTCACCGCCGGCGCCGGCGACGAGAACCCGCTGATCTACAACGGGGACACGATCTGGGTCGACCGTCAGCCGATCGTCTACATCTACGGCGAGGTGCAGCGCCCGGGGCCGTTGCGGCTCGAGCGCGGCATGACGCTGTTGCAGGCGCTGGCCGCTGGCGGCGGACTGACGCAGCGCGGCACCGAGAAGGGCATCCGCGTGCACCGCCGCGACGCCACTGGCAGCGTCCAGGTGCTGCAGCCGGCGATGGACGATGCGGTGCGCAGCGGCGATGTCGTCTACGTTCGCGAAAGCTTGTTCTAAACCGAGAGAGCACCCTCGATGACCCTGACCCAGTTTCTGTCGGTGCTGCGGGCGCGGTGGTGGGTGGCGCTGGCGGTGATCGCGGCGATCGTTACCGCGGCGGTCGTCGGCAGCCTGTTGTGGCCGGCGAAGTACACGGCGACGTCCAGCATCGTCGTCGACGCCAAGCCCGACCCGATCGCGGCGATGGCCTACGGCGGCGGGCTCACGCCCGGGTTCATCGCGACGCAGATGGACATCATCAACAGCGACCGCGTGGCGTTCAAGGTCGTGCGCAACCTGCGGCTGAACGAGAACCCGCAGGTGCGCGAGCAGTGGCTCGCGGCGACCGAAGGCGCCGGCACCGTCGAGCAGTGGCTCGGCGGCGCGCTGCGCAACGGGCTCGAGGTGACGCCGTCGAAGGAATCGACGGTGATCCACGTCGCGTACAGCGCCGGCGACCCGAACTTCGCCGCCGCGCTCGCCAACGCCTTCGTCGCCGCCTATGTGGAGACGTCGCTCGAGCTGCGCGTCGACCCGGCGCGGCAGTACAACACCTTCTTCGACGACCGCACGAAGGATGCTCGCGCCGCGCTCGAGGCGGCGCAAGGCAAGCTCACATCGTTCCAGCGCGAGCGCGGCATCATCGCCACCGACGAACGGCTCGATGTCGAGACCGCGCGGCTGAACGAGCTGTCGAGCCAGCTCGTCGCGCTGCAGGCGGTGACCGCCGAGTCGCGCAGCCGCCAGGCGCAGGCGCGCGGCGGTTCGGCCGACCAGCTCACCGAGGTGCTCGGCAACAGCCTCGTTGCCAGCCTGCGCGGCGACCTGTCGCGTCACGAGGCGCAGCTGCAGGAGCTGCAGTCGCGCCTCGGCGACGCGCACCCGTCGGTGCGCCAGGCGCAGGCCAACATCGAGGGCCTGCGGCAGAAGGTGGCGGCCGAGACGCGCCGCGTCACCGGCGGCGTCACCGTCACGAACACGATCAACACCGCGCGCGAGCAGCAGCTGCGCGCCGAACTCGACGCGCAGCGCGCCAAGCTGCTGCGGCTGAAGGCGGTGCGCGACGACGGCATGGTGCTGATCCGCGACGTCGAAAGCGCGCAGCGCACCTACGACGCGCTGCTGGCGCGCGTGACGCAGACCGAGCTCGAAAGCCAGACCAACCGCGCTTCGGTCAACGTGCTGTCGCAGGCGCTGGCGCCGATCTCGCCGTCGTCGCCGAAGATCGTGTTGAACACCATCATCGCGGTGCTGCTGTCGCTGTTCGTTGCCACGGCGGTCGTGCTGCTGCTCGAGCTGCTCGACCGCCGCGTTCGCACCCCGCAGGACGTCGTCGGCTATCTGGCGCTGCCGGTGATCGGCACGATCCCGAAGCCCGGTGCGAAACGCCGCTGGCGCGGCGCGATCGAGTCGTCGACGATGCAGCAGCGGCTGCTCGGCGTCTCGCCGCAGCACAAGGGGGCTTGAGAAGTGGCGCGGTTCAGGGATTCGGGCGCATCGGACATCGTTTCGGCAGCCTACGGCAAGGCCGACGACGCCGACGAGCGCAGCACCGCCGCGCGCGCGGCAGCGGCCGGCGCGGCGCCGCCGACGGTCAACGACCGGTCGATCGGCTCGCTGATCAGCGACTCGCGCCATCTGGCCGCCGACCAGGTCGAACGCATCCTCGCGTACCAGCGCGAGCGCGGCATCCGCTTCGGCGAAGCCGCGATCGCGCTCGGCTATGCCAGCGCCGACGACGTGCTGTTCGCGCTGTCGCAGCAGTTCCACTACCCGTACGCGCCCGACGAGCAGCGCCGCGCGAGCCCCGAGCTGACGACGCTGAACGAGCCGTTTTCGCTGCAGGCCGAAGCGTTCCGCGCGATCCGCAGCCAGATCACGATGCGGCTGCCCAACGACGGCGCGGAACGGCGCGCGATCGCCGTCGTCAGCCCCGATGTCGGCGACGGCCGGTCGTTCTTCGCGGCCAACCTCGCGGTCGTCTTCGCGCAACTGAGCGGCCGCACGCTGCTCGTCGACGCCGACCTGCGCAGCCCGCGCCAGCACCAGATCTTCGGCCTCGAGAACACCGCAGGGCTGTCGGGCATCCTGTCGGGACGCGCCGGCGCGAAGGTGATCCAGGAAGTGCCCGGCATCGCCAGCCTGTTCGTACTGCCGGTCGGGACGACGCCGCCGAACCCGGTCGAGCTCGTCGAGCGGCCGGCGTTCGGGCTGTTGATCCGCGAGCTGCTGTCGAAATTCGACCACGTCGTCGTCGACACGCCGGCCACGGTCCACGGCAGCGACAGCGGTGTCATCGCTGCGCGCTGCGGCGCGGCGCTCGTCGTCGCACGCAAGAACAAGGCGCGCGTCGGCCAGCTGCAGGAACTCGTCGACACGCTGGCGGAAACCCCGGTCAAACCGCTCGGCGTGGTCTTCAACGAGCATTGACGGCGATGGCGGCCGTTCCGCAGCCGATGCTGAACGACAAGTCGGCGCGCGTCGCGCCGGCGGCGCCGGGGCTCTGGCCCGCGGGTGTCGACCGCGTCGCGGCGCTCGTCGTCATCGCCGCTTTCGCACTGCTGTACGGGCCGACCTACTGGTCGCTGTCGCACACGGTGTGGCCCAGCGACGAGCAGGGCCACGGCCCGATCATCCTCGCGGTCAGCCTGTGGATGCTCTACCGGTTGCGCCACGAACTCGCGGCGCTGCCGCCAACCCCGCGGCCGCTGGCCGGGTGGAGCGTGCTCGCGCTGTCGGTGCTGCTGTACGCGTTCGGCCGCTCGCAGTCGATCCTGATGTTCGAGGTCGGCTCGCAGATCGGCGTGCTCATCGCGTTCCTGCTGCTCTTTGCCGGCACCGCGGCGCTGCGAAAAGCGTGGTTCCCGCTGTTCTTCCTGCTGTTCATGGTGCCGTTGCCCGAGGCGCTGGTGGCGTCGGTCACGGCGCCGCTGAAGTCGGCCGTGTCGGCGGTCGCGAGCTCGCTGCTCTACGGGCTCGGCTACCCGGTCGGCCGGTCGGGCGTGATCATGACCGTCGGCCCGTACCAGCTGCTCGTCGCCGACGCGTGCGCCGGGCTGAACTCGATGTTCACGCTCGAGGCGCTGGGCCTGCTGTACATGAACCTGATGAACTACAAGTCGGTGGCGCGCAACGTGGTCCTCGCGGTGCTGCTGATCCCGATCGCGTTCGGCGCCAACATCGTCCGCGTGATGATCCTCGTGCTCGTCACCTATCACTTCGGCGACGAGGCCGGGCAGGGCTTCGTCCACGGCTTCGCCGGCATGGTGCTGTTCATGGTGGCGCTGACGCTGATGCTGGTCGTCGACAAATTCCTCGGGCTGTTCTTCCGCGAGCGCCCCGCGGCCGCGGCATGAGCGAGCGCGCACCGGCGTCGTCGCTGCGCGGCCGGCGCCGCGCGATCGGCGTGCTCGCGGCCAGCGTCGCCACCGCCGCCGCAGCGCGCTGGGCCGAGCCGACCGAGCACCTCGCCGACCGCCGCACGAAGGTCGACCTGGAGGCGTGGTTCCCGCGCGAGTTCGGCGACTGGCGAGTCGACGACAGCCTGCCGGTGATCATCCCGGCGCCCGACGCGCAGGCGTTGCTGAACAAGCTCTACAGCCAGACGTTGAGCCGCACCTACGTCGACCGCCAGCGCCGCCGCGTGATGCTGTCGGTGGCCTACGGCGGCGACCAGTCGGACGCGACGCGGTCGCACCGTCCCGAGGTCTGCTACCCCGCGCAGGGGTTCCGCATCACGCACAACCGGGTCGGCCAACTGCCGATCGGCGACGCCACGCTGCGCGTTCGCCGCCTGATGTCGCACCTCGCGTCGCGCCACGAGCCGATCACCTACTGGATCGTCGTCGGCGAGCGCGTCGCGGTGTCGGGCACCGAACAGAAGCTCGCGCAGCTGCGCTACGGCGTGCGCGGGCTGATCCCCGACGGCATGCTGGTCCGCGTGTCGAGCATCGACGACGACCCGCAAAAGGGCTGGGCGCTGCAGCAGCGCTTCGTGAAGGACCTCGATGCGGCGTTGGCGGCGTCGGCGCCGACGCTGCGGCCGAGGATCGTCGGCGAAGTCGTGGCCGCCGGCCGGGCCGCCCCCGGCGACGCCTGAAGCAGGCAGGGATCGTGCTTCGCAGCGGTGACGCGGCCGCGGTCGCGGCCGCCACCCGCGCGCCGCGATCGACGGCGCGAGCTGCATCGCAGAAGGACTCCGACGCTTACACCGTGCCCCGCGTTTTCCCGCCCAACTGCCGACGCCTACCGGGCGGACGGCCAGGCGCGCGCCGGTGACCGCGCCGTCGCTGCGCACCCAGGTCGTCCACGGCGTGCTGTGGTCGGCGGCCCGCACGTGGGGGTCCAAGCTGCTGACGCTGGCGCTGTTCGTCGTGCTGTCGCGGCTGCTCGAGCCGCGCGAGTTCGGCGTCGTCGCCACCGCGGTCGCGGTGCTCGCTTTCCTGCAGCTGTTCGTCGACCAGGGGCTGGTCGATGCGATCGTCCAGCGGCGCGAAATCGGCGATGGCCAGCTGAACGCGGTGTTCGTGCTCAACCTGGGCGTGGCCGTGCTCGTCGTCGGCGCGGTGTGGATCGCCGCGCCGTACGTCGCCGCGCGCGTCGACGCTCCCGAGGTCACCGCCGTGCTGCGCGCCGCCGCGTTCGCGGTGCCGCTGACCGCGCTGTCGCTGGTGCAGGTGGCGCTGAACCGCCGGCGCTTCAACTACCGGCTGCTGGCACTGCGCGCGATGGTCGCGACGCTGGTCGCCGGCGGCGCCGCCGTGGCGCTGGCGCTGGCCGGCGCCGGCAGCTGGGCGCTGGTGGCGCAGTTCGTGATCCAGGCCGGCGTCGGCACGCTGCTGCTGTGGCGGCGGCCGGCGTGGAAGCCCGGACGGCACTTCGACGCCGCCGGGCTGCGCCAGCTGATGACCTACGGCGGCCAGCGGCTCGGGTCGAGCCTGCTGCACTACGGCAACACGAAGTACGTCGAGCTCTACATCGCCGCGACGCTCGGCACGACCACGCTCGGCATCTACATGATCGGCGTTCGCGTCTACGAATCGCTGCTGCAGATGCTCAACGGTGCCGTGCTCGACGTCGCGCACAGCGGCTTCTCGCGGCTGGCGCACGACGCCGAGCGCTGAGGGTGTCGTCGGTCATGTCGGCTCTCCACGCTTTGCGCTTCGCCTCGCGGCGACGGCGCTCTGCTTCGTCTCGATGCTCTCCATCTTTTCGGCCAGCTGCGCTCGCGCCCGGCTGAGTCGCTGTCTCAGTGCATCGTAGGAGAGGCCGAGCATCTGCGCGACCTCCT
>CBDUBX010000058.1:0-11943 GCA_965365495.1 uncultured Burkholderiales bacterium | reverse complement strand
CGCAGGACACGGTGCTGTTCAACGACACCGTCGAATACAACATCGCCTACGGCCGCCCCGGCGCGACGCACGACGAGGTCGTCGCCGCGGCGCGAGCGGCGCACATCCACGACTTCGTCGCTTCGACGCCCGCCGGCTACGCCACCGTCGTCGGCGAGCGCGGGCTCAAGCTGTCGGGCGGCGAGAAGCAGCGCGTCGCGATTGCCCGCACGCTGCTGAAGAACCCGCCGATCCTGATTTTCGACGAGGCGACGTCGGCCCTCGACTCGGCCAACGAGCGTGCGATCCAGGCCGAGCTGCGCCGGCTGTCGCAAGGCAAGACCGCGCTCGTCATCGCGCACCGGCTGTCCACCGTCGTCGACGCGCACGAGATCGTCGTGCTGCGCGAGGGCCGCGTCGTCGAGCGCGGCGCGCATGCCGAGCTGCTGGCGCGCGGCGGCGTCTACGCCGAGATGTGGCGGCTGCAGCAGGATGCGCAGCGCAGCGGCGCCGCCGTTGCGGTACCTCCCGCCTGAGCGCCGCGGGCGTTGGGCCCGTTTCGGCCCATTGCCGCAGCCGCGCCGGCCCGCTACGCTGCGACCCCCGTCTCGATTGCAGGCGCGGCGACGCCACAACGATCGACAGGAGAGAAGAACCCATGCAGACACCACCGAAAGGGCGGCCGCGCGCAGCGGTCGCGGTGCGCGCCGCCGCCGCCGCATGCGTCGCGCTCGCCGCGACGACCGTGCAGGCCGCGCTGCTGCGGCTCGACTACAGCGGCGCGTTCACGACCGCCGAGGCGTTCAACCTCGCCACCGACGCCAGCCCGAGCTTCTTCACGGCGGCGACGCCGTTCAGCTTCCGCGCGGTGTTCGACGACGCGTCGCCGAACCTCGCGCCGCGGCCGCCGATCCCGCCGCCGAACCCGTTCGACGGCTTCGTCGCCTATGCGCCGACGTCGTTCACGATGACCGTGCTCGGCGCCGACTACACCGTCGCGGTCGCCGACAACCCCGGCTTCGCGGTGTCGATCTTCGACCGCAACAGCTTCGTCCCGGGGCGCTACGGCGTCGGCTTCATCGTCGACGCCGTCGCCGACGGCGCCGGCATCGTCGGCGACTTCGTCTCGGCGAGCCCGGACTACACCGTGTCGTCGCTGGTGCCCACGGTGTACGGCGACTTCGCCGGCGTTGGCCACGCGTCGGGCGTGTGCGCCACTGGGTTCCCGCCGGCGTGCCCGCGGGTGACGACGCCGCTCGTGCTGCGCGACGGGGACGGCGAGGCGTGGCACCTGCGGCTGGCGACGTTCGAGGTCGACTTTCCCGCGCATCCGCTGAACACCGCGCAGATCTCGGTCGTTCCCGAGCCGGCGACGCTCGGCCTGTGGGCCGCCGGGCTATCCGCAATTGCGCTGAAGCTGCGCCGCCGCCGCGGTTGACGTCGCGCAAGCAGGACACGGCGACGCCGCCGCGGCGTCGCCGTGTCACCGTCCCGCGGCGTCGCCGCGTCGCCGCGTCGCCCGACGACGAGCGACGCGACGCGACACTGCGATGTAGGCGGGGGCGCGCGTGATCGGTCGGCGCGACCCCGGGTGCGAGAATCGATCGATGCCCGAGCCGTCGCCGCCGTCGTCCCTGACGCTGATCCGCCCCGACGACTGGCACTTGCATCTTCGCGACGGCGCGGCGCTGGCCGCGGTGCTGCCGGCCAGCGCGCGGCGCTTCGTCCGCGCGATCGTGATGCCCAACCTGCGCCCGCCGGTGACCACCGCGGCCGCGGCGCTGGCCTATCACGAACGGATCGTCGACGCGCTGCCGCCGGGCGCGGACTTCCAGCCGTTGATGACGCTGTACCTGACCGATGCGACGTCGCCCGACGAGATCCGCCGCGCGCAGGCCGCCGGCGTCGTCGCGCTGAAGCTGTACCCCGCGGGCGCGACGACGAACAGCGACGCCGGCGTCACCGATCTGCGCCGCACCTACCCGACGCTCGCGGCGATGGAACGCGCCGGAATGCCGCTGCTCGTCCACGGCGAGGTCACCGACCCGGCGGTCGACGTCTTCGACCGCGAGGCGGTGTTCATCGACCGCGTGCTGCAGCCGTTGCGCCGCGACCTACCGGGGCTGCGCATCGTGCTCGAGCACCTGACGACCGCCGATGCGGTCGACTACGTGCTCGCCGCAGGCGAAGGCGTCGCCGCGACGATCACCGCGCACCACTTGCTGTTCAACCGCAACGCGCTGTTCGTCGGCGGGCTGCGGCCGCACTTCTATTGCCTGCCGGTGCTGAAGGCCGAGCAGCACCGGCAGGCGCTGGTGCGCGCCGCCACCGGCGGGTCGGGCAGGTTCTTTCTCGGCACCGACAGCGCACCGCACGCCGCGAGACTGAAGGAGCAGTCGGTGTGCGGCGCCGGCTGCTACACCGCGCCGGCGGCGATCGAGCTGTACGCCGAGGCGTTTTGCGCCGCCGGCGCGCTCGACCGTCTGGAACACTTCGCGAGCCTTGCCGGGCCGGCGTTCTACCGCCTGCCGCCGAACACGGCCCGCGTGACGCTGGTGCGCGAGGACTGGCAGCTGCCCGAAGAGCTGCCGTTCGGCGACGCCACCGTCAAGCCGCTGCTCGGCGGCGAGACGCTGCACTGGAAACTGCAATGACCACCGAACGCGTGATGCTGCTGATCGACGCCGACAACGTGTCGATCGACGTGATGGAGCAGGCCGTCTACCTGCTGCACAAGCAGCACGGCGCGCTGCACGTGCGCCGCGCCTATTGCACCGCCGAAAGCGCGGTGAAGCACCAAGCCGCGTTCAAGCGGCTGGGCATCAAGCCGATGGTCAACCTCGCCGCCGGCAAGAACTCGACCGACATCGCGATGGCGGTCGACGCGATCGACCTCGTCGTCGCCGAGCGGCCCGACGTCGTCGTCATCGCGTCGTCCGACTCGGACTTCGCGCCGCTGGTGCAGCGGCTGCGAGAAAAGGGCTGCATCGTCCGCGGCATCGGCCAGCACGGCAAGACCGGCGACGAGACGCAGGATGTCTACGACGATTACACGGTGCTCGAGCACCGCAAGTCGGCCGCCGCCGCCGAACGCAGCGCGCCGTCGCGCCGCACCGGCGGCGCGCGCAAGGCCGCGACGAAGCGCGGCACGCGGTCGGCGGCGCGCGCGGCGCCGGACGCCGCGATCGCCGACGTCGCGACGCTCGCCGTCGTGCCGCCGCCGACGCCGGCCTCCGCGGTCGATGTCGACCCGGGCGACGCGTCGCCGACCGACTCCGATGCGAGCCGCGACGGTCCGGCGCGCGACGCCGCGCCGACGCCGGCGCGCGCGCCGCGCAAGACGGCGGCGCGCAAGACGGCCAAGGCGCGACCGGCGGCGAAGAAGGCGCCGGCGGCGAAGAAGTCGTCGGTGGCGACGGCGCCGAAGTCCGCGGCGCGTAAGCGCCGCGCGAACTCGGCCGCAACGGCGAGCGATGCCAGCGCAGCGACCGTCGCGAACGGGCCAGCGATCGCCGAGCCGACACCGCCGCCGGCGCCGCCGCCGAGGCGCGCCGCGCCGCCTGAATCGACCATCGCGCCCCGCGCGACCGCGTCGGCCGGCAACGGCCCGCGTCGCTCGACCAACGTCGACGAAGTCCTCGGCTGCCTGCCCGAGCTGCAGGCCGGTCAGCCGCTGGCGCTGAACGTCGCCGTGCAGCGCCTGCGCGAAGCCCAGCTTCTCGGACGCAACACGTCGTCGCTGAAACTGTTCTCGCAGCTCGGCGACCGCTTCGAGCTGCTGCCGCCCGACAAGCCGTCGCAGGTCCGGCTGCGTTGACGCAGGCAGGCGCTGCTGCGTCGCCGCTCGACACCGCCCAGCTCCCGTATATGCGCCGCATGGCCCTACCCACCGCGGGTGTGCTTGAAGCGGCGCAGCGCTGCCCCATATTCCGCGCCGTCGTTTTCCACCATCGAGGCGGCGCCCGTCGCCGGCACGCATGAAACGCATCGTCCTGTTCGTCGCCACCAACCTCGCCGTGATGCTGGTGCTCGGCGTCGTCGCCAGCCTGCTCGGGGTCAACCGCTACCTCGCCGGCAGCGGGCTGAACCTACCGATGCTGCTGGCCTTCGCCGCAGTGATCGGCTTCGGCGGCGCGATCATCTCGTTGCTGATGAGCAAGCCGATCGCCAAGTGGACGACCGGCGCTCAGGTGATCAACGGCTCGCCCGACGCCACCCACCGCTGGATCGTCGCCACCGTCGAACGCTTCGCCAAGCAGGCCGGCATCGGCATGCCCGAAGTCGCGATCTTCGACGGCGCGCCGAACGCGTTCGCGACCGGCGCGTTCAAGAACTCGGCCCTTGTCGCGGTGTCGACCGGGCTGCTGCAGAGCATGAACCGCGAAGAGGTCGAAGCGGTGATCGGCCACGAGGTCGCGCACGTCGCCAACGGCGACATGGTGACGATGACGCTGATCCAGGGTGTGATGAACACCTTCGTGGTGTTCCTGTCGCGCGTCGTCGGCTACTTCGTCGACCGCGTCTTGCTGCGCAACGATCGCGGAGCGCCGGGCATCGGCTACTACGCGACGACGATCGTCCTCGACGTCGCGCTCGGCATCCTCGCGGCGATCATCGTCGCGTGGTTCTCGCGCCAGCGCGAGTTCCGCGCCGACGCCGGCGCCGCGAAGCTGATGGGCCGCAAGCAGCCGATGATCAACGCGCTGGCACGGCTGGGCGGCGTGCCGACCGCCGAACTGCCGCAGAGCGTCGCGACGTTCGGCATCTCGGGCGGGCCGAAGGCGGTGTTGGCGCTGATGTCGACCCACCCGCCGATCGAAGAGCGGATCCGCGCGCTGCAGGAAGCGCAGTAAGGCGACGCGCACCGCGGCGCGAAATCGCTGCGCACCGCGGCGCGCGGGACCGAGCGGCCCGCGCCGCTAACTCGCGGCGCCCTTGTCAGTCCGCGAGCCCTTGTCGCGCGGCACGCGGCCCATCAGATAGAACTCGTCGTTCGGCCGCATCGACGTGACGTTGGCGATGCGGTTGCTGAGGCCGAAGAACGCGGTGATCGCCGCGATGTCCCACGCGTCCTCGGCGTCGAAGCCGTGTTCGGCGAGCCGGGCGAAGTCGGCGTCGTCGACGGTGTGCGACGCGGTGCACACCTTTAGCGCGAAGTCGAGCATCACGCGCTGACGCGGCGTGACGTCGGCCTTGCGCCAGTTCACCGCCACCTGGTCGGCGACGAGCGGCTGCTTCTCGTAGATGCGCAGGATCGCGCCGTGCGCGACGACGCAGTACAGGCACTGGTTGGCCGCCGACGTCGCGACGACGATCATCTCGCGCTCCCCCTTGGTCAGCGACCCGCCGTCCTTGGTCATCAGCGCGTCGTGGTAGGCGACGAAGGCGCGCCATTCGGCGGGCCGGTGCGCCAGCGCGAGAAAGACGTTCGGCACGAAGCCGGTCTTGGCCTGGACGTCGACGATGCGCGCGTGCAGGTCGTCGGGCAGGTCGGTCAGCTCGGGCACCGGGTAGCGCGAAATCGGTCGCGTCGCATCCATCGTCGCCTCCTGGGGTCGTCTTGCTGGGGGTCGGGCGTGTCGGCGAAGAGTCGTCGTCTGCCGTCGGCTTGCGGCACGATCATCCGCCGCGGAACTGCATCGCGTGCAGCCGCGCGTAGACGCCGCCGGCGGCCAGCAGCTCGGCGTGTGTGCCGTGCTCGACGAGGCGGCCGCCTTCGAGCGCGAGCACGCGGTCGGCGTGCTCGATCGTCGACAGCCGGTGCGCGATGACGAGCGTCGTTCGCCCGCGCATCAGCCGCTCGAGCGCATCCTGCACCGCGCGCTCGGACTCGCTGTCGAGCGCCGACGTCGCCTCGTCGAGGATCAGCACCGGCGCGTCCTTGGCCACCGCGCGGGCGATCGCCAGCCGCTGCCGCTGGCCGCCCGACAGCTGGCTGCCGTTGTGGCCGATCGGCGTCGCGGTGCCCTGCGGCAGGCCGTCGACGAAGGCCAGCAGGTTGGCCGCGGCCAGCGCGTCGCGCACTTGCGCGTCGGTCAAGTCGGCGCCGAGCGCGACGTTGGCCGCGATCGTGTCGTTGAACAGCACGACGTCCTGGCTCACCAGTGCGAACTGCCGGCGCAGCGCGTGGACGTCCCAGTCGGCGAGCGCGACGCCGTCGAGCGTCACGCGACCGGCGGTCGGTTCGACGAAGCGCGGCAGCAGGTTGACGAGCGTCGTCTTGCCGGCGCCCGACGGGCCGACCAGCGCCACCGTTTCGCCGGCGCGCACCGTCAAGTCGAGATCGACCAGCGCCGGCGGCGCGTCGCCGCGATAGTGCACGCCGACGCGCTCGAAGACGATGTCGCCGCGGGCGCGACCGGCGTCGAAAGCGCCGCCCGATTCGGCCGGGCAGTTCTCGATCAGGTCGAGTCCGCGCTCGACCGCGGCCAGGCCGCGCGTCAGCGGCGCCATCACGTCCGACAGGTGCTTGACCGGTGCGACGAGCTGCAGCATCGCCATTACGAACGCAACGAAGCCGCCGACCGACGCGCCGCCGCTGCCCGACTGCCACAGCGCCAGCGTGATCACCGCCGATAGCGCGCACGCGGCCATCACCTGCGTCACCGGCGTCATCGTCGCACCGGCGACGACCGCTTTCATCATCAGGCGGCGCACGCCGTCGGCGCGGTCGAAGAAGCGCTGCGACTGCGCCGCGCCGGCGCCGTGCAGCCGCACGATGCGCCACGCGAGCATGTTCTCCTCGACGACGTAGGCGAGGTCGTCGGTCGCCTGCTGGCCTTGCAGCGTCAGCCGGTGCAGCCGCCGGCCGAGCACGCGCATCACCCACGCGACGGCCGGGAACAGCAGCGCGACGAACAGCGTCAGCGGCCAGTTCAGGTACAGCAGATACGCCAACAGCGCGACGAGGACGAGGCTGTCGCGAACCAGGATCAGCAGCGCGTTGACGAGCAGCCCGACGCCGTTCTGCGCTTCATACACGACGGTGTTGGTCATGCCGCTGGCCGACTGGCGCGTGAACAGCGCCGGCTCGGCGGCGAGCAGCCGCGCGAACATCCGCTGGCGCAGCAGCAGCACCGCGCGGTTGGCGCTCCACGCCAGGCCGTACTGCGCGACGAAGCCCGACACGCTGCGCAGCCCGAACAGGCCGACGATCGCCACCGGAACGACCCACAGCGCGAGCGTGTTGCGGCCGAAGCCGTCGTCGAGGATGCGCCGCATCAGCGCCGGGATCAGCGGCTCGGTGGCCGCGGTGACGACCGCGGCGAGCAGTGCGCCGACGAGCCCGGCGCGGCCCGCGCGGGCGTACGGCACGAGTCGGGCAAGGCGCTGCAGCAGCGTGGGCATGGGCGATCGGGGTGGCGCGCCGCGCCACGCCGGCCGCGCGCCGCGGCCGTCGGCGGCGGCGGCGGCGGTGCGGCGGCGGCGGCGGCGGCGGCGGCGGATTATCGCGGCCGCCACCGACGCGTCGAAAGCCGCTGCCTACAATGCTGCGATGCCTTCGCTGCACCTTGCCGGGCCCGGCGCATGAGCCGCTTGCCGCCGCCGTCCGCCACCGCGCCATGGCCGCGCCGCCGCTTCACCGCTGCGCTCGGCGCGCTGTCGTCGCTGGCCGCGTGGCCGGCCGCGGCGCAGTTCCGCGTCGAGATCGCCGGCGTCGGCGCGACGCAGATCCCGATCGCGATCGCCACGCTTCGCGACGAGCGCGTCGCCGGCGTCGCGGTGTCGGCGATCGTCCGCGACGACCTCGAACGCAGCGGCCTGTTCCGCGTGCTGCGCGTCGACGACGCGCTCGACGAGCGCAGCACCGTCGACCTGCCGCAGTGGCGCGCGCGCGGCGCCGATGCGCTCGTCGCCGGGTCGGTGTCGCGCCTCGTCGACGGCCGCTACGACGTGCGCTACAAGATGTGGGACGCCGTGCGCAACGAGGAGCTGCTCGGCCAGAGCAAGGTCGTCCCCGCGGCCGAGCTGCGGCTGGCCGCACACCGCACCGCCGACGAGATCTACCGCCAGCTGACCGGCGAGCGCGGCGTGTTCGCGACGCGGATCGCCTACGTGTCGAAGGGCGGCGGCCGCTACGCGCTGCACGTCGCCGACGCCGACGGGCAGGGCGGACAGGTGGCGCTGACCAGCGCCGAATCGATCATCTCGCCGGCGTGGTCGCCCGACGGCCGCCAGCTCGCCTACGTGTCGTTCGAGTCGGGCAAGGCGGTCGTCTGGACGCAGGATCTGACGAGCGGCGCGCGCCGGCGCGTCGCCGACCAGGGCGGCTTCAACAGCGCGCCGGCATGGTCGCCCGACGGCTCGCGGCTCGTCGTCACGATGTCGCAGGGCGGCGTCGCGCAGCTGTACACGCTGCCGGCCAGCGGCGGCACGCCGACGCGGCTGACGAACAGCGGCGCGATCGATACCGAGGCGGTGTGGGCGCCCGACGGCCGGCGCGTCTATTTCGTCAGCGACCGCGGCGGCGGGCCGCAGGTCTACCGCGTCGACGCCGGCGGCGGCACGCCCGAGCGCGTGACCTTCGACGGCGGCTACAACATCAGCCCGACGCTGAGCCCCGACGGGCGGACGATGGTCTATGTGACGCGCCAGGGGTCGGCGCTGCGGCTGATGGCGCTCGACGTCGAATCCGGCGCGGCGCAGCCGATCAGCGACACCTCGGCCGACGAGAGCCCGAGCTTCGCGCCGAACGGCCGCCTCGTCGTCTACGCGACGCGCGCCGGCGGGGCCGACGTGCTGATGACGACGACGCTCGACGGCCGTATCAAGACCCGGCTGCTCGGCAGCGGCGCCGACCTGCGCGAGCCCGCGTGGGGGCCGTTCGGTCGGTGACCGCCGCGCGCAGCGTGCCGCGCGCGGCAGCGACAAGGAGATTCCTAATGGCAAGCAACTGGTGGGTCACGCGCACCGCGGGCGTGGCGTTCGCGCTGGCCGCGGGCCACGCGAGCGTCCACGCCGGCCTGTTCGACGACGACGAAGCGCGCAAGGCGATCATCGATCTGCGCGGCCGGATGGCGACGATCGAGGCGCAGCAGCAGCAACGGGCGACCGACGCCGCGGCCGCCGAGGCGGCTCTGGCCGAGCAGGTGTCGGCGCTGCGCCGCAGCCTGCTCGATGTCTCGGCACAGCTGGAAGCGCTGCGTGCCGAGCAGGCGCGGCAGCGCGGCAACGACGAGCAGATGGCGCGCCAGCTCGCCGACGTGCAGTCGCAGACCAAGGACGTGAACCAGGCGCTCGAAGAACGGCTGCGCAAGCTCGAGCCGACGCGGGTCTCGGTCGACGGCCGCGAAGGCCTCGTCGAGCCCGAGGAAAGGCGCTCGTTCGAAGAAGCGGTGGGCTCGATTCGCGGCGGCAACTTCGACCTTGCGGCGACCCAGCTCGCGACCTTCCAGCGGCGCTTTCCGAGCAGCGCCTACACGCCGTCGGCGCGCTTCTGGCACGGCACCGCGCTGTACGGCAAGCGCGACTACAAGCAGGCGATCGGCGTGTTCCGCGGCTTCGTCGACGGTACGCCCGACCACCCGCGTGCGCCCGAAGCGCTGCTGGCGCTGGCCAATAGCCAGGCCGAAACCAAGGACGTCCGCGGCGCGCGCCGCACGCTCGACGAGTTGCTGAAGTCGTACCCGCAAAGCGAAGCCGCGCAGGCCGGTCGCGAGCGGTTGGCCGCGCTGAAGTGACGGCGGGCACCACGGCGTCGACGCAGTAAGCGACGAAGCGATGACCGACGGCCACGGCGCCGACGACAACGCTCGCAGCGACGCCGCCGATCTGCGGCATCGACGCGTCGCGTCGACCCGCCGGGCCGCTGCATGACCGAAGCCGAACTGCCGCAACTCACCGCGCAGGTGCTGTGGGCGGCGTTCGCGCTCGCTGCGGCGTTCGGCGCGGTCGCACAGCGCACCCACTTCTGCACGATGGGCGCGATTGCCGACGTCGTCAACTTCGGCGACTGGACGCGGATGCGGATGTGGCTGCTGGCGATCGGCGTCGCGACCACGGGCTTCGCGGCGCTGGTCGCGCTGGGCCTCGTCGACGCCGCCGACAGCGTCTACACCGGGCCGCGCTTCATCTGGCTGTCGAACGTGGTCGGCGGCGTGCTGTTCGGCTTCGGCATGGTGCTGGCGTCGGGCTGCGGCAGCAAGACGCTAATCCGCGTCGGCAACGGCAGCCTGAAGTCGCTGCTCGTGATGGTCGTGCTCGCGGTCTCGGCGTATGCGACGCTGCGCGGCGTTGTCGCGGTCGGCCGCGTCGCGACGATCGACACCGTCGACGTCGCGCTGCCGGCGGGGCAGGACCTGCCGTCGCTGTTGGAGGCAGCCGTCGGCGTCGACCGCGCGACGCTCGCGCCGATGCTCGGCGCGCTGCTCGGGCTGGGTTTGATCGGCTTCGCGGTGGCGCGCCCGGAGGGCCGGCAGGGCGACACCGTGCTCGGCGGCGTCGGCGTCGGCCTCGCGGTCGTCGGCGTGTGGTGGGTGTCGGGCGTGCTCGGCCATGTCGCCGAGCACCCGCAGACCCTTGAAGAGACCTTCCTCGCGACGAACTCGCGGCAGATGGAGTCGCTGACCTTCGTTGCGCCGATCGCCTACACGATGGATTGGCTGATCCTGTTCAGCGATGCGAGCAAGTTGCTGACGATCGGCATCGTCACGACGATCGGCGTGATCTGCGGTTCGGCGGCGGTCGCGCTGGCGTCGCGCACGTTCCGTTGGGAAGGCTTCGCCGGCACCGAAGACACCGCCAACCACGTCGTCGGCGGCGTGTTGATGGGCGTCGGCGGCGTCACCGCGATGGGCTGCACGATCGGCCAAGGCATCACCGGCGTGTCGACGCTGGCGCTGGGCAGCTTCGTCGCGCTGGCCGGCATCGTGCTCGGTGCGGTGCTGGCGCTGCGCTGGCAGACGTGGCGGCTCGACCGGCAGGTGTGACCGCGATGGTCGGTGTCGTGGCGGTCGATCGACCACGTCGGCCGCGCATCGGCATCGGTGCGACGTCGGCTGCAGCGCCGCCCACGCGCCGGTGAAGGCCGTGCGATGACGACGGCGCTGCGCGGGGTCGAGCCACCGAGCGCGACGCAAGGCGCCCCCGCCCCCGCGCCCGACCTCGAACGCCGCTTCGGCGGCCTGGCGCGGCTGTACGGCGACGCCGCGTACCGCCGGCTGCGCGCGTCGGCGTTCGCAATCGTCGGCCTCGGTGGCGTCGGCTCGTGGACGGTCGAAGCGCTGGCGCGGTCGGGCGCGGCGCGACTCGTGCTGATCGACCTCGACCACGTGTCCGAGTCGAACGTCAACCGCCAGGTGCAGGCGGTCGACGCGACGCTCGGCATGGCCAAGGCGCAGGCGCTGGCCGACCGGGTCGCGTCGATCCACGCCGGCTGCGACGTGCACGCCGTCGAGGACTTCGTCGACGGCGACAACTGGCCGGCGCTGCTGCCGGCGGCGGTCGACGTCGTCGTCGACGCCTGCGACCAGGCGCGCGCGAAGTTCGCAGTGGCCGCGTGGAGCCTGGCGACGCGGTCGCCGCTCGTCTGCGTCGGCGCCGCCGGCGGCAAGCGCCGCGCCGACCGCGTCGAAGTGGCCGACCTCGCCGACACGACGCACGACCCATTGCTCGCCGGGCTGCGCCAGCGCCTGCGTCGCGACGCCGTCGCGCCGCGGCGCGGTGGGATCGGCGTGCGCTGCGTGTTCTCGCGCGAGGCGGTGAGCGTGCCGCCGAACGCGGTGTGCGACATCGGTGCCGGCGCCGACCGCCCCGACGGCAGCCTGAACTGCCACGGCTACGGATCGAGCGTCGCGGTGACCGCGACCTTCGGCATGGTCGCCGCCGCCGAGGCGATCGACCTCGCGCTGGCGCGCCGCTGACGGCCTGCGCCGCGAGGGGGGCGGCTATACTGCGCGCCGTCTACGGATGGGTCGTTAGCTCAGTCGGTAGAGCAGCGGACTTTTAATCCGTTGGTCGCGTGTT
>CBDUBX010000057.1:0-12001 GCA_965365495.1 uncultured Burkholderiales bacterium | reverse complement strand
CCGCGACCCGTTCGCGATGCTGCCGTTCGCCGGCTACAACATGGCCGACTACTTCCAGCACTGGCTCGATCTCGGCGCACGCCTCGCCGAAGCCGGCGCGACGCTGCCGAAGATCTACTGCGTCAACTGGTTCCGCAAGGACGCCGACGGCCGCTTCGCGTGGCCGGGGTTCGGCGAGAACATGCGCGTCCTCGAGTGGATGCTCGGCCGCATCGAAGGCCGCGCCGGCGGCGTCGACAACGTCTTCGGCATCAGCCCGCGCTACGACGACCTGCGCTGGGACGGGCTCGACTTCACTCGCGAGCAGTTCGACGCCGTGATCGCGATCGACCGCGCCGCGTGGCAGCAGGAGCTGGCGCTGCACGCCGAGCTGTTCGAGCTGCTGGCGTGGCACCTGCCGGCCGAACTTCCGCAGACCAAGGCGCGGATCGAATCGCGGCTCGCGACGGCGTAGTCGACGGCCCGGCCGGCGCCGTTCCGCGGCGGCCGTGATCGTCGCGGCAGCGCGACGCGACGCGGCGGCGCTGCAGAGCAGCGATTGCAGCGGCGGGCGGCTACGGCGGCGGCCGCCGCCGCGCGAAGCGTGGCATCCAGCCGCCGCGCGCGGCGCCGGCCGGGGGCGCCGGCGGCGACGCGGCGTCGAGCAGCGTGATCTCCATGCCGAACGCGGTGCCGTGGTCGGCGGCGTCGTCGACGCGCGACTTCGGCGGCCGCGTCCAGCCACCGAGGGTGCGGTACCAGCGGGCACGGGGCGGCGGCGTTTTCATGGCGGTGCTGGGCCGAAGTGTCGGCTGCGTCCGAGCGCGGCTGCAGCACGGTGCGGGTTGTCCCGCGCGGGCGGCGTGCGCGATGTCACGCCGCCCGACACAACGCGCCGGATCGCGTCAGCGTGGACGCGACACGTCGGCAATCAGCATCACCGCGCGGACGACGTCCTGCACCGCCTCGGCCAGGTCCGCCGGCGGCTCGAGCGTGTCGATCACCGCCAGCAGCGCGTCGGCGTCTTCGAGGTCGTCGGCGTCGAATGCGCGGTACAGCAGGGCCAGCGGCTCGACGAGGTCGGCGTCGTCGCCGGCCATCAGCGCCGGAAACGCGTCCATCGCGGCGGCGAACCCGGCGGCCCACGGCAGCACGCAGTCGCCGGGCGCGGCGTCGCCATCGAGCGCGAACACCCACGGGTCGAACCAGTCGCGCGCGGCGATCGCGCGGTCGAGCTCGGCGTGGCGGCGCCGCACCCGCGCGTGCAGCGGCGCCAGGTCGGTGCCGCGCGGCACCGCGCGGCCGTCGACGTCGGCGACGCGCGGCAGCCAGCGCGATTCGGCCACCCGCGCCGGCTGTAGCAGCACGCCGCAGAGGTAGCCGTCGAGCGCCGAGACGTCCAGCGGCTGCAGCGGCGCCGGCAACGCGTCGAGCAGCGCTTGCAAGGTCGCGAGCTCGGCGTCGGTGAAGGTCGCTGCTGCGGGTTCGGTCGGTTCGCTCGGTTCGTTCATCGGTCGGCTCGTCGGCTTGGACGCGGAGCGGGGTCGATTCTCGGCGCGGCATAGACTGGCCGCTACGTCAGCCGTCGCGAAAGGACGCCGATGTCGCACCCCGCCGCCGCCGCCGCATTCAACGCTGCCGTGCCCGCGGTCTCCGCCACGGCCGCTGGCGACGCCGCCGTCGCCGCGCCCGCCCGCGCCACCGCCGCCACCGTCTCGGTCGACCACTGGATCGGCGGCCAGCGCCGCCGCGGCGCCGGCACGCGCAGCGTAGCGGTGTGGAACCCGGCGCGCGGCGTCGCCGTGCGCCGCGTGCCGATGGCCGACGCCACCGACGTCGACGCCGCGGTCGCCGCAGCCCGCGCCGCGCAGCCGGCGTGGGGCGAGACGCCGCCGATCCGTCGCGCGCGCGTGTTGCAGGCGTTCCTCGCGCTGCTCAATGCCGAACGCGACGCGCTCGCGGCGCTGATCACCGAAGAGCACGGCAAGGTCCTCGCCGACGCCGAAGGCGAGGTTGCCCGCGGCATCGACATCGTCGAATTCGCCTGCGGCGCGCCGCAGCTGCTGAAGGGCGACTACAGCGACCAGGCGTCGACCGGCATCGACAACTGGACGCTGCGCCAGCCGCTCGGCATCGTCGCCGGGATCACACCGTTCAATTTCCCGTGCATGGTGCCGTGCTGGATGTTCCCGATCGCGCTGGCCTGCGGCAACGCGTTCGTGCTCAAGCCGAGCGAGCGCGACCCGTCGGCGTCGCTGCTGCTGGCCGAGCTGCTGCAGCGCGCCGGGTTGCCCGACGGCGTGTTCAACGTCGTCCAAGGCGACCGCGTCGCTGTCGACGCGCTGCTCGCGCACCGCGACGTCGCCGCGGTCAGCTTCGTCGGCTCGACCGCGGTCGCCGAGCACGTCTACGCCACCGGCGCGCGCCACGGCAAGCGCGTGCAGGCGCTGGGCGGCGCGAAGAACCACTGCGTCGTGCTGCCCGACGCCGACCTCGACGCCGCGGTCGACGCCCTCGTCGGCAGCGCCTACGGCTCGGCCGGCGAGCGCTGCATGGCGGTGTCGGTGGCGGTGCTCGTCGGCGACGTCGCCGACCGCGTCGTGCCGCGGCTCGCCGAGCGGGTGCGCGCGCTGCGCATCGGCGACGGCGCCACAGCCGGCGTCGAGATGGGACCGATCGTCAGCCGCGACGCGCGCGACCGCATCGAGCGCGCGGTGGCCGACGGCGTCGCCGACGGTGCGACGCTCGTCGTCGACGGCCGTGGCGTGCGGCCGAGCGGCGGCGGCGACGGCTTCTTCACCGGCGCCACGCTGTTCGACCACGTGACGCCGGCGATGCGGCTGTGGCGCGACGAGATCTTCGGCCCGGTGCTCGCGTGCGTCCGCGTCGCCAGCGTCGACGCCGCGCTGGCGCTCGTTGCCGACCACCCGTACGGCAACGGCGTCGCGCTGTTCACGCGCGACGGCGGCGCGGCGCGCGACTTCGCGCGGCGCGTCGACGCCGGCATGGTCGGTATCAACGTGCCGATCCCGGTGCCGATGGCGTGGCACGGCTTCGGCGGCTTCAAGCGCAGCCTTTTCGGTGACCAGCACGTCTACGGCGAGGAAGGCGTGCGCTTCTACACGCGGCAAAAGAGCGTGATGCAGCGCTGGCCCGACCGCCTCGCCGGCGGCGGCGCCGATTTCTCGATGCCGACGGCGCGCTAGCGAAGTTTTTCGCACCACCAGGCGCGGCGGCGCGCGTCCCACGCGTCGCGGTCGTCGAGCACAACGACCGCTACGGCGTGGGCGCGGCGCGGCGCGGGTTCGCGCAGGGCGCCGTCGTTCGCCGCCGTGGGCCCGGCGCAGGGCGCCGTCGTTCGCCGCCGTGGGCCCGGCGCAGGACGCGCCCACGCTCGCCGCGCGCCGCTATCCTCGTACCGTCGTCGACGTAGGAGCCCGCGATGCGACCGATGCTGATCGTTCAGTTCGCTGCCGACCGCGCGCACGAGGTGCCACTGCCGGCCGACGCCGAGCCGCTCGCCGCCGACGTCGCGCGGCGCTGGCTCGAGAACGAGTTCGTCGCCCACGACTGCGAGCCGATTCGCGCCAGCGGCAAGGTGCTGACCGCCGACAAGGTGCTGGCCGTCGCCGCCGCGGCGGGCGAATCGCGGCTGACGACCGACACCGCCTGGGCGCGCGACTTCGCCCGTGCAGCCACTGGCGCGCTCGGACGCCCGCTGGTCAAGGTCGACGTGGCCGCCGGGGCGATCAGCTTTTAGCCGCCGACGCTGTTCGGGTGTGCCGCACCCGCGCCGAAGAGGGCAACGCCGAGTCCGGCGCGCGCCTCGATCTCTGCCCGGGCACGGCCGACGCCGCGTCGCCGCGCGGCGTCAGCCGCCGCTGCGCGCGAGCTTCTCGCTGCGCCAGTAGACGTCGTCGCCGCCGCGGCCGTCGAGGTTGGCGCGGTTCAGCGTCCGCGCGAGCACGAACAGCAGGTCGCTCAGCCGGTTCAGGTACTGCCGCGGCGGCGCGTTCACCGCCTCGGCCGCGCCGAGCGCGACCACCGAGCGCTCGGCGCGCCGCGCGACGCTGCGCGCGACGTGCGCCAGCGCCGCGCTGCGCGTTCCCGCCGGCAGGATGAATTCGGCGAGCCGCGGAAGAAGGGCGTTGTAGTGCGCCAGCGCCGCGTCGAGCCGCGCCACCGCGTCGTCCTGCAGCAGCGCATGGCCGGGGATCGACAGCTCGCCGCCAAGGTTGAACAGTTCGTGCTGGACGACGACCAGCAGCTCGCGCAGGTCGTCGGGCAACGGCTCGGCGAGCAGCACGCCGAGCTGCGAGTTCAGCTCGTCGACATCGCCCATCGCGGCGACGCGCAGGTCGTGCTTGGCGACGCGGCGGCCGTCGCCGAGCCCGGTGCTGCCGTCGTCGCCGGTGCGCGTGGCGATCTGCGTCAAGCGGTGGCTCATGCGGCGATTGGAACACTGCAGCAACGGCTGCGGGCGGTCGCCGAAGGACTGCAGCGGCGCGGGGAACGAAGGAGAGCGACGGTTCGGCCGCCGTCCGGTGGGCGCGCCGCGTCGACCGGCCACGAGCGGCGGCGCGGCGGCTGACCTACGATCGAACGCCGCTGCCACCCGGAGAGCCGCGATGTCTTCGTCCGTCGCCGTCGCCCCCGACGCCGCCGCTGCCGCCGTTCGTGGCGGCGGCGAAGCCGCGCACCGATCGCCGCCGCCGGCGATGCTCGCCGCGCTGCGCGCACGCTTCGGCGACCGCGTGTCGACCGCCGCCGCGGTGCGCGAGCAGCACGGGCGCGGCGAGTCGGCCTACGACGCCGCGCCGCCCGACGCGGTCGTCTTCTGCACGTCGACCGCCGACGTCGCCGCGGTCGTCGCGCTCGCCGCGCAGCACGCGGTGCCGGTGATCGCGTTCGGCGCCGGGTCGTCGGTCGAAGGCCAGCTGCTCGCGGTGCACGGCGGCGTGTGCATCGACCTGAGCCGGATGAACCGCGTGCTGCGCGTCGACGCCGACGACCTGACGGTGACCGTCGAGGCCGGCGTCACGCGCGAGCAGCTCAACCGCGAGATCCGCGACACGGGGCTGTTCTTCCCGATCGACCCCGGCGCCAATGCGTCGCTCGGCGGTATGGCGGCAACGCGCGCCAGCGGCACGAACGCGGTGCGCTACGGCACGATGCGCGACAACGTCCTCGGGCTGACCGTCGTCACCGCCGCCGGCGACGTCGTCGCCACCGGCACGCGGGCGCGCAAATCGGCCGCCGGCTACGACCTGACGCGGATGTTCGTCGGCAGCGAAGGCACGCTCGGCGTGATGACCGAGCTGACCCTGCGCGTCTACCCGCTGCCCGAAGCGGTCAGCGCGGCGATCTGCCACTTCCCTTCGATCGCGGCGGCGGTGCGAACGACGATCGAGGTGATCCAGACCGGCATTCCGATCGCGCGCTGCGAACTGCTCGACGCGCACGCGATCCGCGCCGTCAACCGGCATTCCAAGCTCGCGCTGCGCGAGGCGCCGATGCTGCTGATGGAATTCCACGGCAGCGCCGGCGGCGTCCGCGAGCAGGCCGAAGCCGTCCAGGCAATCGCCGGCGACCACGACGGCGAAGCGTTCGAGTGGGCGCACACTCCGGAGGAACGCACGCGGCTGTGGGCGGCGCGCCACCAGGCCTACTTCGCCGCGCTGCAGACGCGACCCGGTTGTCGCTGCCAGAGCAGCGACACCTGCGTGCCGATTTCGCGGCTGGCCGAGAGCATCGATGCGTCGGTCGCCGAGGCTGACGCGTCGGGCATCCCGTATTGGATCGTCGGCCACGTCGGCGACGGCAACTTCCACTTGAGCTACCTGTTTGACCCCGACGACCCGCACGAGGTCGCCGAGGTCGAGCGGCTCAACGTGCTGATGGTGCAACGCGCGCTGAGGCTCGAAGGCACGTGCACCGGCGAGCACGGCATCGGCGTGCACAAGATGGGCTACCTCGTCGACGAGGCCGGCGAGGGCGCGGTCGAGCTGATGCGCAGCGTCAAGCGCGCGCTCGACCCGCAGAACATCATGAATCCGGGGAAGGTGTTCGCGCTCGGCTGAGTTCGCGCTCGCGACCGCCGCAAGAGATCGCGTCCGCCGCGCTGCCGGTGCGGCGCGCGGAACAGCTGACGCGGCGCACCGCTGATCGGCGTCAAGTTCGCGGCCGCGCGGCCGAAACACCCGGTAGCCGTCGGCGCGTGTGAGGCGCGCCGGCTTCTCCGTCCGCGGTCAGCGAGCCTTCCATGCGCCAGAACCTTCCCGTCACGCAACGCGAGCATCCGTTCCCGTCGGGCGTGACGCTGATGTCGACGACCGACGCCGACAGCCGCATCACCTACGCCAACGCATCGTTCACGCTGCTGTCGGGCTTCGACAACGACGAGCTCGTCGGCCAGCCGCACAACCTCGTGCGCCACCCGGACGTTCCCGCCGCGGCGTTCGCCGACCTGTGGGCGACGGTCAAGGGCGGCGACAGCTGGACCGCGCTGGTCAAGAACCGGCGCAAGGACGGCGACCACTACTGGGTGCGCGCCAACGTCACGCCGATGGTTCGCGACGGCCGCGTCGCCGGCTACATGTCGGTGCGCACCGAGCCGACCCGCGCCGAGGTCGACGCCACCGAAGCGTTGTTCGCGAAGATGCGCCGGGCAGCGGCCGACGGCGCGCGCCTGCCGTTCCGTCTGCACAAGGGGCTCGTCGTCCGTACCGGGTGGCTGGCGTGGCTGTCGTGGCCCAAGACCGCGTCGCTAACGCTGCGGATATGGGCGGCGTGCGCGCTGGCGGTCGGCCCGGCGGCGCTGGCCCTGGTCGCGACCGGGCTGCCGTGGGCGACGGCCGCGGTCGCGCTGGCGGCGCTGTTCGGCGGCGCCGCGGCCGCTGGCGCCTGGCTGCAGATGCAGGTCGTCCAGCCGACCCGGGCGATCCTCGCCGAAGCGCGCCGTGTCGCCGCCGGCGAGCCTGGGCGCAGCGCGCAACTGAACCGCATCGACGAACTCGGGATGCTGATGCGCGCGGTCAACCAGTCGGGGCTGAACGTGCTGGCGCTGCTCGACGACGTCGCCGAGCAGACCGGCAGCCTGGCGATCGCCAGCCGCGAAATCGCCGCCGCGAGCCTGGACTTGTCGGCGCGCACCGAAGCGCAGGCGAGCAGCCTGCAGGAAACCGCGGCGTCGATGGAGGAGCTGTCGGCGACGGTGCAGAACAACGCCGCGTCGGCGCAGGAGGCGAGCCGCCTCGCGACCGCCGCGTCCGACGTCGCCGAAGGCGGCGGCAAGGTGATGGGCGACGTCGTCGGCACGATGCAGAAGATCAGCGGCAGCTCGCAGCGGATCAGCGAGATCATCGGCACGATCGACGGCATCGCGTTCCAGACCAACATCCTGGCGCTGAACGCCGCGGTCGAAGCGGCACGCGCCGGCGAACAGGGGCGCGGCTTCGCAGTCGTCGCCGCCGAGGTGCGCAGCCTCGCGCAGCGCAGCGCACAGGCGGCGCGCGAGATCAAGGGGCTGATCTCGGCGAGTGTCGCCAGCGTCGACGGCGGCAGCCAGCTCGTCGACACCGCCGGCCACACGATGGGCGAGATCGTCGAGCAGGTGCGCGGCGTGACGCGGCTGGCCGGCGAGATCAGCCACAGCACGCGCGAGCAGAGCGCCGGCATCGGCCAGGTCAACGCCGCGGTGACGCAGCTCGACCAGATGACGCAGCAGAACGCCGCGCTGGTCGAAGAGTCGGCCGCCGCCGCGGCCAGCCTGCGCGAGCAGGCGGCGCGGCTGCAGGCCGCCGTTGCGGCGTTCAAGCCGCGCGGCGGGCTGGCGAGGAAGGCGTTCGCGGCCTGATCGACGCGCGCGGACACGGGCCGCGCCGACGAACGACGGGCCCGATTGTCGGGGCCGTTCCTTGTTCTTTCTCCTCGGGCGCGGGCGGCGTACGGGCCGCTAACGCGCGACCGCGGCGAGCGTCAGCTCGCCGGCGGCGCCGGCACGCTCCAGCGCTTGGTCACGTCGCCACGCGAGTTGACGCTTTCGAGCTGCACGCCGAAACCCCACAGCCGCGCGACGTGCTTCAGCACCTGCTGGCCGCTGTCGTGCAGCGGCCGATCGTTGTGCTGGAAGTGGCGCAGCGTCAGCGAGCGGTCGCCGCGCAGGTTGACGTTCCAGACTTGCACGTCGGGCTCGCGCGCGCCGAGGTCGTACTGACGCGCGAGGCTGTCGCGGACGCGGCGGTAGCCCTCGTCGTCGTGGATCGCGGCGACCTCGAGCTCGCTCTGGCGTTCGTCGTCGGTGATCGCGAACAGCCGCATGTCGCGCATCAGCTTCGGGCTCAGGAACTGGCCGATGAAGCTCTCGTCCTTGAAGTTGCGCATCGCGTGGTCGAGAACCGGCAGCCACGGCCGGCCGGCGATGTCGGGGAACCACGCGCGGTCTTCGGGCGTCGGCTGCTCGCAGATGCGGTGGATGTCGCTGTACATCGCGAAGCCGAGCGCGTAAGGGTTGATGCCGCTGTAGGCGCGATGGCCGACCGGCGGCTGATGGATGACGTTGGTGTGCGACGTCAGCCACTCGATCATCGTGCCGTCGGTGAGGTAGCCGTCGTCGTACATCGTGTTCAGCAGCCGCGCGTGCCAGAACGTGGCCCAGCCCTCGTTCATCACCTGCGTCTGGCGCTGCGGGTAGAAGTACTGCGCGACCTTGCGCACGATGCGCACGATCTCGCGCTGCCACGGTTCGAGCAGCGGCGCGTTCTTCTCGATGAAATACAGCAGGTTCTCCTGCGGCTCGTCGGGGAAGCGCTTGGCCTGCGGCGCGTTGTCTTCCTTGTCGGCGCGCCGCGGCAGCGTGCGCCACAGCTCGTTGACCTGCTGCTGCGCATAGGCCTCGCGGTCCAGCCGCTCGGCGAGCTCCTGCGCGAGGCTCTTGCGCGACGGCCGGCGGTAGCGGTCGACGCCGTGGTTGGCCAGCGCGTGGCAGCTGTCGAGGAAGGTCTCGACCGCGTCGAGGCCGTGCTTGTCCTCGCATTCGGCGACGTAGTTCCGCGCGTAGACGAGGTAGTCGATGATCGACGCCGCGTCGGTCCACATGCGGAACAGGTAGTTGCCCTTGAAGAAGCTGTTGTGGCCGTACGCCGCGTGGGCGATGACGAGCGCCTGCATCGCCAGCGTGTTCTCCTCCATCAGGTAGCTGATGCAGGGGTTGCTGTTGATGACGATCTCGTAGGCCAGCCCCATGTGGCCGCGCTTGTAGTTCTTCTCGGTGGCGATGAACTCCTTGCCGTAGCTCCAGTGGCGGTAGTTCACCGGCATGCCGACCGACGCGTAGGCGTCCATCATCTGCTCGGCGGTGATGATCTCGAGCTGGTTCGGGTAGGTGTCCAAGCCGTAGCGCTCGGCGGTCGCGCGGATCACGCGGTGGTACTGCTCGATCAGGTCGAACGACCAGTCGCTCGGCGCCGGCAACGGCTCGGCCGGGCGTTCGGCGAGCGGCTGCGGATGGTCCAACGTCAGCGGCCGGGTCTTCATCGTCGACGTCATGCCGCCTTGGCCCCTTCCTTCTTGAACAGGTCGCGGAACACCGGGTAAATCTGCGACGCCGTTGTCGCCTTGCGCATCGCGAAGTGCGGATGCTGCGCGTCGAGGTGGCTGTACTCCTCCCACAGGTTCTGCTCTTCGTCGGCGACCTGCACGTAGGCGAAGTAGCGCACCAACGGCAGCAGCTTGTCGGCGAGGATCTCACGGCAGCGGCCGCTGTCGTGGTGCCAGTTGTCACCGTCGCTGGCCTGTGCGCCGTAGATGTTCCACTCGGTCGGCGAGTAGCGCGCGCGGACGATCTCGTCCATCAGGATCAGCGCGCTGCTGACGACGGTGCCGCCGGTCTCGCGGGCGTGGAAGAAGTTCTCCTCGTCGACCTCCTGCGCCTGCGTGTGGTGGCGGATGAAGACGAGCTCGATCTTCTCGTAGTGCCGCGTCAGGAACAGGTACAGCAGGATGAAGAAGCGCTTGCTCAGCTCCTTGCGCGATTCGTCCATCGACCCCGAGACGTCCATCAGGCAGAACATCACCGCCTTGCTCGTCGGCATCGGCACGCGAACGCGGTTGCGGTAACGCATGTCGATCGGGTCGAGGTACGGGATCCGTTCGACGCGCACGCGCAGCGCGGCGACGCGCTCGCGCAGCTCGGCGATCGCCGCCGCCGCGGCGGCGTCGCCGGGGCGGGCGTCGCGTTCGAGCGCGTCGAGCTCGTCCTGCAGCAGCTGCCACTCGCGGCGGCGCGGCGCGCCGAGCGCGATCCGCCGGCCCAGGGCGCCACGCATGCTGCGCACGACGTGCAGGTTGTTCGGCGTGCCTTCGCTGCTGTAGCCGGCGCGCTGCGTCTTCCACTCGGGCACTTCGGCGAGCTGGGTGCGCACGAGGTGCGGCAACGCCAGGTCGTCGAAGAACGCCTGCATGAACTCCTCGCGGCTGAGCGTGAAGACGAAGTCGTCCTCGCCTTCGCCTTGGTCGCTGGCCTGGCCGCGGCCGGCGCCGCCGCCGGCGCCGCCCTTCGGCCGCTCGATGCGGTCGCCGCGGACGAACTCCTGGTTGCCCGGGTGCACCGTTTCGCGGACGCCGCCGGTGCCGTGGCCGAACACCGGCTCGCTGAGGTCCTTCTTCGGGATGTGGACGTCCTCGCCGCGCTCGACATCGCGGATGCCGCGGCCATCGATCGCGCGCTTGACGGCGTCGCGGATCTGCTCGCGGTGCCGCCGCAAGAAGCGCTCGCGGTTGCCGATCGACTTGTTCTTGCCGGCCAGCCGACGGTCGATGATCGCTTGCATGCCGCGTTCAGCCGGGCGTCACGAGCTCTTGCGCACCCGCAGGTACCACTCGCACAGCAGCCGCACCTGCTTTTGCGTGTAGCCCTTCTCGACCATCCGCGTGACGAAGTCCTGGTGCTTCTTGGCTTCGTCGGCGCTGGCCTTGGCGTTGAAGCTGATCACCGGCAGCAGCTCCTCGGTGTTGCTGAACATCTTCTTCTCGATCACCGTGCGCAGCTTCTCGTAGCTGGTCCACACCGGGTTTCTCCCCTGGTTGTTGGCGCGCGCACGCAACACGAAGTTGACGATCTCGTTGCGGAAGTCCTTCGGGTTGGCGATGCCGGCGGGCTTCTCGATCTTTTCGAGTTCGGCGTTCAGGCTGCTGCGGTCGAAGACCTCGCCGGTGTCGGTGTCGCGGTACTCGTGGTCCTGGATCCAGTAGTCGGCATAGGTCACGTAGCGGTCGAAGATGTTTTGGCCGTACTCGGAGTAGCTCTCCAGGTACGCGGTCTGGATCTCCTTGCCGATGAACTCGGCGTAGCGCGGCGCCAGCAGCTCCTTGATGAAGCCGACGTACTTGTCCTCGGTCTCCTTGGCGAACTGCTCGCGCTCGATCTGCTGCTCGAGCACGTACATCAGGTGCACCGGGTTGGCGGCGACCTCGGCCGGGTCGAAGTTGAAGACCTTCGACAGGATCTTGAAGGCGAAGCGCGTCGAGATGCCGCTCATGCCCTCGTCGACGCCGGCGTAGTCGCGGTACTCCTGGTAGCTCTTCGCCCGCGGGTCGGTGTCCTTCAGGTTCTGGCCGTCGTAGACCAGCATCTTCGAGTACAGCGACGAGTTCTCGGGCTCCTTCAAGCGCGTCAGGATCGCGAACTGGCTCATCATCTTCAGCGTGCCCGGCGCGCAGGTCGCTTCCGACAGCGACGAATGCCGCAGCAGCTTCTCGTAGATCTTGATTTCCTCGGACACGCGCAGGCAGTACGGCACCTTGACGATGTAGATGCGGTCCAGGAACGCTTCGTTGTTCTTGTTGTTGCGAAACGCCTTCCACTCGCTTTCGTTGCTGTGCGCAAGGACGACGCCGTCGAACGGGATCGCGCCGAAGCCCTCGGTGCCCTTGAAGTTGCCCTCCTGCGTCGCCGTCAGCAGCGGGTGTAGCACCTTGATCGGCGCCTTGAACATCTCGACGAACTCGAGCAGCCCCTGGTTGG
>CBDUBX010000056.1:0-12021 GCA_965365495.1 uncultured Burkholderiales bacterium | reverse complement strand
TCTTGTAGCGTTCCAGCATGGCCGGAACCTGTTCGCTCTGATCCGGATGGATCAGCAGAACGATCTCGTAGTGACGCATGTGTTCTCCTAGGTAGGTATTCCCTGTGGATTCCGGCTGTGGGCCGCCGGTGGCGGCGCTGGCTCGGAAGCCGCCCCGATGCGTCGACATGACGGGTGCGGCAAGGAAAGCCCAACAGTATAACAAAGGCTCAACGGTGGGCGGTGTCCTCGGCCGCGGGAAAGCGCATGCGGTCGATCAGCAGCTGCTGCTGGCTGCCCGGCGGGCGTGTCAGCAGGCTGACGCAGACCATCACCGCCAGACCCACCGGCACTGCAAAGACACCGGCCGCGACGGCATCGACACCGAACCACTGGGTCTGTGCCAGCGGCTGCGTCAGGCCCAGCAGCGAGCGCATCACCGGCAGGTTGAAAGCCATGTACCAGCCGCACACCGCCAACCCGGCCAGCATGCCTGCCACCGCCCCGGGGCCGTTGCCGCGGCGCCAGAAGATGCCGAGTACCAGGGCCGGGAAGAACGCCGCTGCGGCCAGCGAAAAGGCCGCCGACACGAACATCAGGATGTCGGTAATCTTCAACGCCGCGATCAGCGCGGCCGCGAAGGCCACGACCATCACCAGCACCTTAGAAGCGATGACGCGCCCGGCCGCGCCGGCGCGGGCGTTGACGACGCGGTAGTAGACGTCGTGCGACAGCGCGTTGGCGATCGTCAGCAACAGGCCGTCGGCAGTCGACAAGGCGGCGGCCAGTCCGCCGGCTGCGACCAGGCAGGTCACCCAATACGGCAGGCCGCCGATCTCGGGCGCGGCCAGCACGATGACGTCACCGGCGATCGACAGTTCGCCGAGCTGCAGCACGCCATCCCCGTTGACGTCGCGCACGCTCAGCAAGGCCGGGTCGAGCCGCGACCAGCGGTTGACCCATTGCGGCAAGTGGTCGAAGGGCGAGCCGACCAGGCTGTGCAGCACTTCGTACTTGACGAGCACCGCCAACACCGGCGCCGCCATGTACAGCAGCATGATGAACAGCAGCGACCAGGCCACCGAACGGCGCGCCTGCGAGGCCGAAGGTGTCGTGTAGTAGCGCGTCAGCACATGCGGCATGGCCGCCGTGCCCATCATCAGGCACAGCATGAGCGCGATGAAGTTGATGCGGGCGGCAGCGGCATCGCCGCCTGGCGAGCCGGTGGCGAACGGCAGCGTCTGCGGCGGCATGCCGGCCAGGGGTTGCGCGCGGGCCAGGGCGCTGTCGCGCTCGCGCTGGTACATCTCGCGCGCCTGCGTTTCGGTGCGCGGCCGCTGTGCGTAGTCGCGCTCGGCGCGCTGGATGCGCACCAGCGGCGCATTCTCGGTGCGCAGGGCAGCGATGCGCCCGGCCAAAGCGCGCTCGTCGGCGGCCATCGCCGAGCGCACGTCGCCCAGCTTGCGCTGCGCCTCGGCCGCGCGTTCCTGCAGCCGCAGCATCACCTCGCGCTCGGCGGCGTCGCCGGCCAGCTCGCGTTCGCGGGTCGCCACCTGTTCGAGCTGGGTGCCGTAGCTGAGCAGCGGCAGCAGGTCGCCGGTCTGCTTGACCGACAGCCAGACCAGCGGCGTCAGATAGGCCACGATCAACACCAGGTACTGCGCCACCTGGGTCCAGGTGACCGCGCGCATGCCGCCCAGGAACGAGCACACCAGCACGCCGCCCAGGCCGACGAAGATGCCCATCTCGAAGCCGAAGCCGGTCAGGTGCGACGTGATGAGGCCGACACCGTAGATCTGCACGACGACATAGACGAACGACACCAGCACGACGGCTGCCGCGCCGATCAGCCGCGGCAGGCTGCCACCGTAGCGTGCGCCCAGGAAATCGGGCACCGTGTACAGCTGCAGGCGGCGCAGGTAAGGCGCCAGCAGCAGCGCCAGCAGGCAGTAACCACCCGTCCAGCCCAGGATGTAGGCCAGGCCGGCGAAGCCCTGCAGGTACAGCACGCCGGCGGTGCCGATGAACGACGCCGCCGACATCCAGTCGGCGGCGGTGGCCAGTCCGTTGTACAGCGCCGGAACGCGGCGCCCGGCGACGAAGTACTCGGCTTCGTCGGACGTGCGGCAGAGAAAGCCGATGCCGGCGTAGGCGCCGACGGTGACGACGAGAAATCCCGCGCCGATCCACGCCGCTTCGAGGCCGAGCGCCTCGGCGCCGGCCATCACGGCCATGAACACCGCGAATGCGACGACGAACAGCGCGTAGCGCGCGCCGATCGCCGTGGCGCCGATGTTGCCGCCTGCGCGCGCCACCGTCGAGGCGCTCAGTCGGCCGCGGCGTCGGCGCCGCGCCGCACGCGGTGCCGCGCCTCGATGCGGTCCATCGCCGCGACGTAGACGCCGATCAGCGCGACGTACGCGAGCAGCGCGCCTTGCGCGGCAAGCCAGTAGCCGAGCGGAAAGCCGCGCACCGACACGGCGTTCAACGCCGGTGCGAACCACGCCGTGGCCAGCGTCAGCGCCAGCCACGCGGCGACGACGGCGGCGGTGAGCCGCCGCGTCGCTGCCCACGCGTGCGGGCGCGGGGGCCGCGTCATCGCCGCATCACGAGGCGCGTCAAGCCGCGGCCAGCCGCTGCCAGGTCTCGACGACGGTGTCGGGGTTCAGCGAGATCGACGCGATCCCTTCGCGGGCGAGCCAGTCGGCGAAGTCCGGGTGGTCGCTCGGCCCCTGGCCGCAGATCCCGATGTACTTGCCCTCGGCGCGGCACGCGGCGATCGCGCGCGCGACCAGCGCCTTGACCGCGGCGTCGCGCTCGTCGAAGTCGGCGGCCAGCAACTCGAGCCCCGAGTCGCGGTCGAGACCGAGCGTCAGCTGCGTCAGGTCGTTCGAGCCGATCGACATGCCGTCGAAGTGCGCGAGGAAGTCCTCGGCGAGGATCGCGTTGCTCGGGATCTCGCACATCATGATCAGCCGCAGGCCGTCGACGCCGCGCTGCAGTCCGGCGTCGGCGAGCAGGCCGACGACGCGCTCGGCCTGGCGCACGGTGCGCACGAACGGCACCATGATCTCGACGTTGACGAGCCCCATCTCGTTGCGCACGCGCTTCAGCGCCTCGCACTCCATCGCGAACGCGTCGCGGAACTCGTGGCTGACGTAGCGGCTCGCGCCGCGGAAGCCGAGCATCGGGTTCTCTTCGTCGGGCTCGTAGCGCGTGCCGCCGACGAGCTTGCGGTACTCGTTGCTCTTGAAGTCCGACAGCCGCACGATCACCGGCTTGGGCCAGAACGCCGCGGCGATCGTCGAGATGCCCTCGGCGAGCTTGTCGACGTAGAACGCGCGCGGCGACGCGTGGCCGCGCGCGACCGACTCGACCGCCTTCTTCAGGTCGGTATCGACGTTCGGGTAGTCGAGGATCGCCTTGGGGTGGACGCCGATGTTGTTGTTGATGATGAATTCGAGCCGCGCCAGGCCGACGCCGGCGTTGGGCATCTGCGCGAACTCGAACGCCAGCTGCGGGTTGCCGACGTTCATCATGATCTTCACCGGCCACGCCGGCATCTCGCCCTGGACGACGTCGCTGACCTCGGTTTCGAGCAGGCCCTCGTAGACGACGCCGGTGTCGCCTTCGGCGCAAGACACGGTAACCAGCGCGTCCTCGTGCAGCACCTCGGTCGCGTCGCCGCAGCCGACGACGGCGGGAATACCGAGCTCGCGCGCGATGATCGCCGCGTGGCAGGTGCGGCCGCCACGGTTGGTGACGATCGCCGCCGCGCGCTTCATCACCGGCTCCCAGTTCGGGTCGGTCATGTCGGTGACGAGCACGTCGCCGGGCTGCACCCGCTCCATCTCGGCCGTGCTGCGCACCAGCCGCACCGGCCCGGTGCCGACCTTTTGGCCGATGGCCCGGCCTTCGGCGAGGACGACGTTCTTGCTGCGGTCGCCCTTCAATCGGAAGCGCTGCTCGACGCGGCCCGCGGCCTGGCTCTTCACCGTCTCGGGCCGCGCCTGCAGGATGTACAGCCGCCCGTCGACGCCGTCCTTGCCCCACTCGATGTCCATCGGCCGGCCGTAGTGCTGTTCGATGACGACGGCGAACTTCGCGAGCTCGGTCACGTCGTCGTCGGACAGGCAGTAGCGGTTGCGCTGCTCGGGCGGGTTGTCGACGACGTCGACGAGCCGGCCGTCGGCCGATGCGCCGGCGCCGGCGAAAGTCATGCGCTGCAGCTTCGAGCCGAGCACACGGCGAATCACCGCCGGCCGGCCCGCGGCCAGCGTCGGCTTGTGGACGAAGAACTCGTCGGGGTTGACCGACCCTTGGACGACCAGCTCGCCCAGGCCATAGCTCGCGGTGACGAAGACCACGTCCGGAAACCCCGACTCGGTGTCGATCGTGAACATCACGCCCGACGCCGCGAGGTCCGACCGCACCATCCGCTGCACGCCGGCCGACAGCGCGACGTCGGCTTGCGCGTAGCCCTTGTGCACGCGATAGCTGATCGCGCGGTCGTTGTACAGCGACGCGAAGACCTCGCGCACACGATGCAGCACCGCGTCGATGCCGCTGACGTTGAGGAAGGTCTCCTGCTGACCGGCGAACGACGCGTCGGGCATGTCTTCGGCGGTGGCCGACGACCGCACTGCGAAGCTCGCGTCGGGCGAGTCGGCGACGAGCCGCGCGAACTGCTCGCGGATCGCCGCTTCGAGCTCGGGCGGGAACGGCGTCGACGCGATCCAGTCGCGGATCTCGCTGCCCGTGGCGGCGAGCGCGCGAACGTCGTCGACGTCGAGCGTCGCGAGCTTGTCGGCGATGCGCCCGGCGAGACCGCCGGCGGCGAGGAAGCGGCGGAACGCGTGCGCCGTCGTCGCGAAGCCGCCGGGGACGCGCACGCCGCGCGCCGCGAGCTGGCTGATCATTTCGCCGAGCGAGGCGTTCTTGCCGCCCACCGACTCGACGTCGGACATCCTCAGCGTTTCGAACGGCGCGACCAGGGCGGTCGCCAGCGGGGCTTCGGACATGCGGGACTCCGACGGGCAGTGAAGAAAGCGGTGCCTCCACCGCCGCGGCGACGACTCGTCCACGGCACGCCCCGGCAGCGCGGCGCGCAGGCGCAGCGGCAGGCGTTGGCACGGGGTTCGTTCACTCGCGGCATGCGCCGGCGCACGAAGGGTCGGCGACGACTGGGCTCGGCGACGATTCTACGAAGACGCTTGCCTATGATCGGCGGCTCGGCCGCGCCGAAAGCCGCACATGCACGATCGCACCGTCTTCTTCGTCTCCGACGGCACCGGCATCACCGCCGAGACCTTCGGCAACTCGATCCTCGCGCAGTTCCCGACGCGCGCGCGCCATGTGCGCCGGCCGTTCATCGACACCGTCGACAAGGCGCTGCAGGTGCTGCGCGAGATCGACCACGTCGCCGTGCGCGAAGGCTCGCGGCCGATCGTCTTCATGACCCTCGTCGACGACGAGGTCCGCGAGGCCTTCGGACGCCACGCCGGCAAGGCGTGCGTGATGGACATCTTCCGCACGTTCGTCGAGCCGCTCGAAGACGAACTCGGCGTCAAGAGCAATCACCGCGTCGGCCGCTTCAGCGACGCGAGCCAGAGCCGCGAGTACGAGCAGCGCATCGACGCGATCAATTTCTCGCTGGCGCACGACGACGGTCAGAGCGCGCGCAACCTCGAACTCGCCGACGTGATCCTGATCGGCGTCAGCCGCAGTGGCAAGACCCCGACGTCGCTGTACCTCGCGATGCAGCACGGCGTCAAGGCCGCCAACTACCCGCTGATTCCCGAAGATTTCGAGCGCGGCAGGCTGCCGGCGCCGCTGGCCGCGCACAAGCGCAAGTGCTTCGGCCTGACGATCGACCCCGCGCGGCTTGCGCAGATCCGCAACGAGCGCCGTCCGGGCAGCAAGTACGCGTCGATCGAGAACTGCCGCATGGAGGTCAACGAGGCCGAGGCGATGATGCGCCGCGAAGGCATCGGCTGGCTGTCGTCGACGCACAAGTCGATCGAGGAGATCGCGACGACGATCCTGCGCGACCTGCGGCCGGATCGGCTGGTGTACTGACCGCGAGCGGCGCGCGTCGCCGGCTGCGCAGAAAGCGCGCCGTCAGCGGCGCCGCGAGGTTTCGTAGAGGCACACGGCCGCCGCCGCGGCGACGTTCAGCGACTCCTCGCCGCCCGGCTGCGGGATGCGCACCGCGAACGCGCAGCGCGCGGCCAGCGCCGGCGCGACGCCCTGCCCTTCGTGGCCGAAGATCCACGCGCACGGCCGCGGCAGGTCGGCGTCGGGCAGCTCGATCGCCGCGTGTGCGTCGGCGGCGATGCACTGCAGGCGCAGCGCGTCGAGCACCGCGGCGTCGACGCCGTCGTGCAGCGCGAGCCCGAAGTGCGCGCCCATCGCCGCGCGCAGCACCTTCGGCGACCACAGCGCCGCGGTGCCGGCGATCGCGACCACCTGACCGAAGCCGAACGCCGACGCGCTGCGCAGGATGCTGCCGACGTTGCCCGGGTCCTGCACGCGGTCGAGGATCACGGTTGGCGCGGCCGGTTGCAGCGGCGGTGGCGCGGGCCGCTCGACGACGAAGCCGATCGACGCCGGCGCCGGCAGCGCGCTGAGCTGCGCGAACAGCGCCGCCGGCACGACGGTGACCTGCGCCGCGACGGCCTCGGCCAGCGCGCGCAGCCGCACGTCGCCCCACGCGTCGTCGCTGGCGACCGCGTGGCGCGCCCGCCCGCCGCGCGCGAGCAACGCGGCTCCGAGGTGGTCGCCTTCGAGCCAGACCTCGCCATCGTGCCGGTACGCGGCCGGATCGCGCGCCAGGCGGCGCAGCTGCTGGAGCAGCCGGTTGGCGCGCGACGTCACGCGCTGCACCGGCGGCGGCGGGCGCGGCGCGCCGGCGGTCATCCGACGACTTCGAGCTTGACCCTCACCGGCGCGAAGCTGCGCCGATGCCACGCACACGGGCCGTGCTTGTCGAGCGCGGCCAGATGCTCGGGCGTCGAATAACCCTTGTGGCTGGCGAAGCCGTACTGCGGATGGCGGTCGTGGAACTCGCGGCACAGTCGGTCGCGTTCGACCTTCGCGAGGATCGACGCCGCCGAGATCGCCGCGACGATCGCGTCGCCGTCGACGACCGCCGCGGCCGGCATCTTCAACGTCGGCAGGCGGTTGCCGTCGACGACGACGCGCTGCGGCGCGACGCCGAGGCCGTCGACCGCGCGCTGCATCGCGAGCATCGTCGCCTGCAGGATGTTGATCGCGTCGATCTCCTCGACGCTGGCGCTGGCGACGGCGCAGGCGACCGCGCGGTCGCGGATGCGGCGGTACAGCGTCTCGCGCTGCGGCTCGGCGAGCAGCTTCGAGTCGGCCAGCCCGCGGATCGGCTTTTTCGGGTCGAGGATCACCGCTGCGGCGTACACCGGTCCGGCCAGCGGGCCGCGGCCGGCCTCGTCGACGCCGGCGACGACGAGGCCCGGCGCCGCCCAGCCGGGACCGAGCGACTCAAGCCTGAACGAGCGCCGCGATCGCATCGGTGGCCCGCTGCGCGGTGTCACGCTTGAGCAGGTGGTGCAGTTCGACGAAGCGCCGTGCGAGCCGCTCGCGTGCCGGCGCGTCGTCGAGCCACGCGAGCACCGCGTCGGCCAGCGGCTGCGCGCGGCAGTCGCGCTGCAGCAGCTCGGGCACGGCGAAGTCGCGCAGCAGGATGTTCGGCAGGCCGACCCACGGCTGATAGCGCATCCGCTTCATGATCTGCCACGACACCGCGTTCATCGCGTAGCCGATCACCATCGGTCGCTTGAACAACGCCGCTTCGAGCGTCGCCGTGCCGCTGGCGATCAGCGTCACGTCGCACGCGGCGAGCGCGGCGTGCGAGCCGCCCTCGGTCAGCTGCAGCGGCACGCCGGCGGCATGCTCGCGCACGATCGGCTCGACGCGTGCGCGCAGCCCCGGCGCCAGCGGCAGCACGAAGCGCAGTTCGGGACGACGTCGGTGCAAGCGAGCGGCGGCCTGCAGGAAGTGCGGCGCGATCGCGTCGATCTCCGACCGCCGGCTGCCGGGCAGCACCGCGACGACGGCATCGGCATCGGCGTAGCCGAGCGCGGCGCGCGCCGCGGCGCGCGGCACGTCGAGCGGGATCGCATCGGCCAGAGGGTGGCCCACGTAGGTCGCGGCGACGCCGTGGCGTTCGAGCAGCGCCGGCTCGAACGGGAACAGGCACAGCACGTGGTCGGCGGCCGCGGCCATCCGCGCCGCGCGCCCGCCGCGCCACGCCCAGATCGACGGGCAGACGAAGTGGACGGTGCGCATCCCGGCGGCCTTCAGCCGCGCTTCGAGGCCGAGGTTGAAGTCGGGCGCATCGACGCCGATGAACGCCGCCGGGCGCTCGCGCAGCAGCCGCTCGGCGAGCGCGCGGCGGATCGCCGCGATGCCACGGTAGTGGCGCAGCACCTCGACGTAGCCGCGCACCGCCAGCGCGTCCGACGGCCACCACGCGGCGAAGCCCTGCTCGGCCATCCGCGGTCCGCCGATGCCGGCGCTCGCCAGTTGCGGCCAGCGCTGTCGCAGCCCGCCGAGCAGCAGCGACGCGAGCAGGTCGCCCGACGCTTCGCCTGCGACCATCGCGAGCTGCATCGCCGCGGCCGGCACCGGGCTCTAACGGACGATGCCGCGCGCCGCGGCGGCGAGGAAGTCGCACATCGCCGCGACGTCGGCGTCGCCACCGTCGACGCTGCCGACGAGCGCGGCGATCGCCGCGCGCGCGTCGTCGAGCTTCAGCCCGTCGCGGTACAGCAGGCGGTGCATCCGCTTGACGAGCGCGATGCGCTCGGCGCCGAAATCGCGCCGGCGCAAGCCTTCGGCGTTGATGCCGTGCACCGCCAGCGGGTGGCCCGAGACGGTCATGAACGGCGGCACGTCCTGCGCGACGTGGCTCTGGAAGCCGACCATCGCGTGCGCGCCGATGCGGCAGAACTGGTGCACGCCCGACAGCCCGCCGACGATCGCCCAGTCGCCGACGTGCACGTGGCCGGCAAGCGTCGCGTTGTTCGCGAGGATCGTTCGATCGCCGATCCGCACGTCGTGCGCGACGTGCACGTAGGCCATCACCCAGTTGTCGTCGCCGACGCGCGTCGTACCGCTGTCCTGCACCGTGCCGCGGTTGAAGGTGCAGAACTCGCGGATCGTGTTGCGGTCGCCGATCGCCAGTGCGGTCGGCTCGCCGCGGTATTTCATGTCCTGCGGCGCGCCGCCGAGCACCGCGTGCGCGTGGATGCGGTTGTCGCGGCCGATCGTCGTCGGCCCTTCGATCACGCAGTGCGCGCCGACGGTCGTGCCGGCGCCGATCGTCACGCCGGCGCCGACCACCACGTACGGCCCGACGGCGACGCCGTCGGCGAGCTCGGCGCGCGCGTCGACGATCGCCGTCGGGTGGATCGTCGCCATCGGCGCGCCGGCTCAGACCACCTTGCGCATCGTGCACATCAGCTCGGCCTCGACGGCGAGCTGGCCGTCGACGCTGGCCTTCGTGCGGTAGCGGAAGATGCCGGCCTTGGCGCGGTCGATCCACGCCTGCAGGATCAGCTGGTCACCCGGGACGACGGGCCGTTTGAAGCGCGCGCCGTCGATGCCGGCGAAGTAGACGACGGTGTCGTCGCCGGGCTCGGCGTCGGCCGACGCGAACGACAGCAGCGCAGCGGCCTGCGCCAGCGCCTCGAGCATCAGCACGCCGGGCATCACCGGGCGCGCCGGGAAGTGGCCGACGAAGTACGGCTCGTTGACCGTGACGTTCTTCAGCGCCGTGATCGACACGCCCTTGTCGAGCTCGAGCACCCGGTCGACGAGCAGCAGCGGGTAGCGGTGCGGCAGCTTGCGCAGGATGTGCTGGATGTCGAGCATCGGCGTCGCTTCAGGGCTTGCGTTCGAGGGCGCGGACGCGGTCGCGCAGCGCATGGAGCTGCCGCAGCGTCGCGGCGTTCTTCTCCCACGCGGCATTCTCGTCGAACGGGAAGACGCCGCTGTAGTGCCCCGGCTTGGCGATCGACCGGGTGACGACGGTGGCCGCGCCGACGTGGACGTCGTCGGCGAGCTCGAGGTGGCCGAGGATGATCGCGCCGCCGCCGGCGGTGCAGCGCCGGCCGATGCGCGCGCTGCCGGCGACGCCGACGCAGCCGGCGAAGGCGCTGTGCGCGCCGACGTGGACGTTGTGGCCGATCTGCACCAGGTTGTCGAGCTTGACGCCGTCTTCGAGCACGGTGTCGTCGATCGCGCCGCGGTCGACGCAGGTGTTGGCGCCGATCTCGACGTCGTCGCCGATGCGCACCGCGCCGAGCTGCTCGATCTTCTCCCAGCGGCCGTCGGCCGGCGCGAAGCCGAAGCCGTCGGCGCCGATCACCGCGCCCGCGTGGACGATGCCGCGCGCGCCGACGATGCAGCCGGCGGCGACGACGACGCGCGGATGGAGCACCGTGCGCTCGCCGATCGCCGCGTCGTCGCCGACGACGCACCCCGCGCCGACGACCGCGCCTGCGCCGATGCGCGCGCCGCGGCCGACGACGGCCAGTGCCCCGACCGTCGCATTGGCGTCGACGTGCGCGCCGTCGGCGACGACCGCACTCGCGTGGACGCCGGCGTCGACCACCGTGCGCGTGCGTTCGGCCCACCAGCGCGACAACCGTGCATAGGTGCGGTACGGGTCGGGGCAGACGAGCGTCGCACCGCCGCCGGCGCGGCTGGTCGCGGCGTCGCGCAGCGCCGGCGCGACGATGACGCAGCCGGCGCCGGTGGCGCGCAGCTGCGATGCGTAGCGCGGTTGGGCGACGAACGCGATCGCACGGTCGTCGGCGTGCTGCAGCGTCGCGATGCGGTCGACGACGTGGTCGGGGTCGCCGACGAGCTCGGCGTCGAGCAGCGCGGCGATCTCGCCCAGGCGTGCGGCCACGCCGCGGCCCTCAGCGCCGGCGGCGGCTCACCGCGGCGGCGTCGCGTTGAGCGTGCGGATCACCTTGTCGGTGATGTCGACGCGGCCGCTCGCGAAGACCACTTCCTGCAGGATCAGGTCGTACTTCTCGCTGTCGAAGATCTGCTGGATCACGCGGTTGGCGCGTTCGACGATCGTCGCGAGCTCTTCGTTGCGGCGCTGGTTCAGGTCTTCCTGGAACTCGCGGCGCTTGCGCTGCAGGTCGCGGTCCTGCTCGATCAGCTCGCGCTGGCGGCGGCTGCGCTCGGCCTCGGACAGCGTCGGCGCGTCTTTCTCGAGCCGGTCGGCCGACGCCTTCAGGCGCGCCGCGGTGTCGCTCAACTCGCGCTCGCGACGGCCGAACTCGGCTTCGAGCTTGGACTGCGCGGCCTTGGCCGGCGCCGCCTCGCGCAGCACGCGTTCGCTGTTGACGTAGCCGATCTTCAGTTCCTGCGCGGCCGCGGGGGCCGCGACGGCCGCCAGCACGACCGCCATCAGCGCGTTCAGCGCGAACGTCTTCATCAGAACGCGGTCCCGATCTGGAATTGGAAGCGCTGAATTCTATCGTTGCGCTGCACGCGGATCGGCGCGCCGTAGCTCAGCTTCAGCGGCCCGACCGGCGAGATCCAGCTCAGCCCGAGGCCTGCCGACGCGCGCAGCGAATCGACGTCGATCTTCTCGTCTTCGCGCCACACGTTGCCGGCGTCGGCGAACGCGAAGATGCGCAGCGAGCGGTCGTTGCCGGTGCCCGGCACCGGGAAGTACAGCTCGGTGTTGAGGTTGAGGCGCTTGGCGCCGCCGATGTAGGCGCCGGTCGGGTCGACGACGCCGAGCGACCCCTGCTCGAACGCCCGCACCGTGCCCAGGCCGCCGCCGTAGAAGTTCTTGAACACCGGGAACGGCTTGCCGCCGAGCCCCTTGCCGATGCCGATCTCGGCGTTGACGCCGAGCGTCAGCTGCCACGGCAGCGGGTAGTACTCCTGGTACTGCAGGTTGGTCTTCAGGTAGCGCACCTCGCCGGCGTAGCTCCACTCGGCGAACACGCGCTGGTAGCGCCCGCGCGTCGGCGCGAT
>CBDUBX010000055.1:0-12071 GCA_965365495.1 uncultured Burkholderiales bacterium | reverse complement strand
CGCCCGAAGGCAAGCTCGACCTGCTGGTGACGCTCGACTTCCGCATGAGCACGACCTGCCTGTACAGCGACGTCGTGCTGCCGACCGCGAGCTGGTACGAGAAGAACGACCTCAACACCAGCGACATGCACCCGTTCATCCACCCGCTGTCGACCGCGGTCGACCCGGTGTGGCAGAGCCGGAGCGACTGGGAGATCTACAAGGGCTTCGCCAAGGCGTTCAGCGAGGTCTGCGTTGGCCACCTCGGCGTCGAGCAGGACGTCGTGCTGACACCGCTGATGCACGACACGCCGGCCGAGCTCGCGCAGCCGTTCGAGCCGCGCGAGTGGAAGAAGGGCCAGTGCGAGCTGGTCCCAGGCAAGACCGCGCCGCAGGTCACCGTCGTCGAGCGCGACTACCCGAACGTCTACAAGCGCTTCACCGCGCTCGGGCCGCTGATGGACAAGGTCGGCAACGGCGGCAAGGGCATCGCGTGGAAGACCGCGACCGAGGTCGCGCAGCTCGGCCAGCTCAACGGCACGACCGCCGAGCCCGGGGCCACGCAGGGCCGGCCGCGGATCGTCACCGACATCGACGCCTGCGAGGTCATCCTGCAGCTCGCGCCCGAGACCAACGGCCACGTCGCGGTCAAGGCGTGGGAAGCGCTGTCGGTGCAGACCGGCCGCGACCACAAGCACCTGGCGCTGTACCGCGAGGACGAGAAGATCCGCTTCCGCGACGTCCAGGCGCAGCCGCGCAAGATCATCAGCAGCCCGACGTGGAGCGGCATCGAGAGCGAGACCGTCAGCTACAACGCCGGCTACACCAACGTCCACGAGCTGATCCCGTGGCGCACGCTCACCGGGCGCCAGCAGTTCTACCAGGACCACCCGTGGATGCGCGCCTTCGGCGAGAGCCTGTCGAGCTACCGGCCGCCGGTCGACATGAAGGCCACGCAGGGCGTGCACAACGTGCGCAGCAACGGCAACCCCGAGGTGGTGCTGAACTTCATCACGCCGCACCAGAAGTGGGGCATCCACAGCACCTACAGCGACAACCTGATGATGCTGACGCTCAACCGCGGCGGCCCGGTGGTGTGGATCAGCGAGGACGACGCGCGCGCCGGCGGCATCGTCGACAACGACTGGATCGAGCTGTTCAACGTCAACGGCGCGGTGTCGGCGCGTGCCGTCGTCAGCCAGCGCGTCAAGCCCGGCATGGTGATGATGTACCACGCGCAGGAGAAGATCGTGAACACGCCGGGGTCGGAGATCACCGGCGTGCGCGGCGGCATCCACAACTCGGTGACGCGCATCGTCCTCAAGCCGACGCACATGATCGGCGGCTACGCCCAGCTGAGCTACGGCTTCAACTACTACGGCACGATCGGCACCAACCGCGACGAGTTCGTCGTCGTGCGCAAGATGAACAAGGTCGACTGGCTCGACACCCCGCGCGAGGACGACAAGGTCGAGCTCGTGCAAGCCGTGGGAGAAAGCGCATGAAGATCCGCGCCCAGATCGGGATGGTGCTGAACCTCGACAAGTGCATCGGCTGCCACACCTGCAGCGTGACGTGCAAGAACGTCTGGACCAGCCGCCCCGGCGTCGAGTACGCGTGGTTCAACAACGTCGAGACCAAGCCCGGCATCGGCTACCCGAAGGAGTGGGAGAACCAGGACAAGTGGCACGGCGGCTGGGTCCGAAGGGCGGGCGGCGCGATCGAGCCGCGCCAGGGCGGGCGGTGGAAGCTCCTGATGAAGATCTTCGCCAACCCCAGCCTGCCGCAGATCGACGACTACTACGAGCCGTTCACCTTCGACTACGAGCACCTGCAGTCGGCGCCCGAGATGAAGGCCGCGCCCACCGCGCGGCCGCGTTCGCTGATCACCGGCCCGCGGATGGAGCGCATCGTCTGGGGCCCGAACTGGGAGGAGATTCTCGGCGGCGAGTTCGCCAAGCGCAGCGTCGATCGCAATTTCGACGACATCCAGAAGGACATCTACGGCCAGTTCGAGAACACCTTCATGATGTATCTGCCCAGGCTGTGCGAGCACTGCCTGAACCCGACCTGCGTCGCGTCGTGCCCGTCGGGCAGCATCTACAAGCGCGAGGAGGACGGCATCGTCCTGATCGACCAGGACAAGTGCCGCGGCTGGCGGATGTGCGTCTCGGGCTGCCCGTACAAGAAGATCTACTACAACTGGAAGAGCGGCAAGGCCGAGAAGTGCATCTTCTGCTACCCGCGCATCGAGGCCGGCCAGCCGACGGTGTGCAGCGAGACCTGCGTCGGCCGCATCCGCTACCTCGGCGTGCTGCTGTACGACGCCGACCGCATCCAGGCCGCGGCCAGCGTCGAGCGCGACCGTGACCTGTACCCGGCGCAGATCGACCTCTTCCTCGACCCGAACGACCCGGCGGTGATCGAGCAGGCACGGCGCGACGGCGTGCCCGACAACTGGCTCGAGGCCGCGAAGACGAGCCCGGTCTACAAGATGGCCGTCGACTGGCAGGTCGCGCTGCCGCTGCACCCCGAGTACCGCACGCTGCCGATGGTCTGGTACGTGCCGCCGCTGTCGCCGATCACCGCGGTCGCCCAGGCCGGCAAGATGGGCACCAACGGCGAGATCCCCGACGTGCAGCAGCTGCGCATCCCGGTCAAGTACCTCGCCAACCTGCTCACCGCCGGCGACACCGCGCCCGTCGTCCGCGCGCTCGAGCGGATGCTCGCGATGCGCGCCTACCACCGCGGCAAGCACGTCGACGGCGCGGCCAATGTCGCCGCGATCGAACAGGTCAAGCTCGACGCCGCGACGGTCGAGGACATGTACCGCGTGATGGCGATCGCCAACTTCGAGGACCGCTTCGTGATCCCGACGACCCACCGCGAGTACGCCGAGAACGCGTTCAACGTCCGCGGCGGCTGCGGCTTCTCGTTCGGCAACGGCTGCAGCGAAGGCTCGACCGAGACCAGCCTGTTCGGCAGCGAGAAGAAGCGGACGATCCCGATCAAGGCGGAGGTGTGACGATGAACCCCGCTGCAACGACGAAGTCGATCTCGACGACCCTGCGCGCGCTGGCGCGGCTGCTCGCCTATCCCGACGCCACGCTGCGCGCGCACTTGTTCGAGCTGCGCGACGCGCTGCACGACGAAGGCGTGATCGACGCGGCGCGCCAGCGCGAGCTCGACGCCTTCGTCGAGCACCTGACGCGTGCGCCGGCGCTCGACGTCGAGGCCGAATACGTCGCCACGTTCGACCGCGGGCGCAGCACGTCGCTGCACTTGTTCGAGCACGTCCACGGTGACTCGCGCGACCGCGGCCCGGCGATGGTCGACCTCGTCCAGACCTACGAGCAGGCCGGCCTGCTGCTCGGCCCCGACGAGTTGCCCGACCACCTCGGCGTCGTGCTCGAGTACGCGAGCACGCAGCCCGGCCCGCAGGCGCGCGCCTTCCTCGGCGAGATCGTGCACATCCTGCAGGCTTTGTTCACCGCGCTCGAGCGCCACGCCAGCGGCTACGCCAGCGTCGTCGCCGCGGTGATCGAGCTCGCCGGCGGGCGCGCCGCGGCGGTGGCGATCGCCGACGAGCCGTCGATCGACGCCGCGTGGAGCGAACCCGAAGCGTTCGGCGGGTGTTCGACCGCGGGCCAGAGCGCCGCCTCGCACGCCGGCCGCAACCCCGGCGAGCAAGCCGTCCGCGTCGTCCGCCGCACGGCGCCGACCGCGCCGCCCGCCGTTTCCCGCTCCGGAGTCCGCGCGTGAACAACACGCTGCACGCCTTCCTGTTCAACGTCTACCCGTACCTGTGCGGCGCGGTGTTCCTGATGGGCAGCCTCGCGCGCTTCGACCGCGACCAGTACACGTGGAAGACCGATTCGTCGCAGCTGCTGCGCGCGCGCCAGATGCGCTGGGGCAGCAACCTCTTCCACGTCGGCATCCTGTTCCTGTTCGTCGGCCACCTGTTCGGCCTGCTGACGCCGCACGTGCTGTACGAGTGGGTCGTCACCGCGCCGCAGAAGCAGATGATGGCGATCGTCTCGGGCGGCCTGGCCGGCGCGGTGTGCTTCGTCGGCCTGACGATGCTGCTGCACCGGCGCATCTTCGACCCGCGGATCCGGCTGACGAGCCACCGCACCGACCTCGCGATCCTCGTGATCCTGTGGCTGCAGCTGCTGCTCGGTCTGGTCACGCTGCCGCTGTCGTGGGAGCACCGCCTCGACGCCAGCACGATGCTCGTGCTGTCGAGCTACATGCAGGGGATGGTGACCTTCCGGCCGGACGCGTCGCTGCTCGTCGGCGTGCACTGGATCTTCCAGGCGCACATGCTGCTCGGGATGACGATCTTCCTGCTGCTGCCGTTCAGCCGGCTGGTCCACGTGTGGAGCGGCTTCGCGACGCTCGCGTACCTGTTCCGGCCGTACCAGGTCGTGCGGGCGCGGCGGCTGAACGTCCCGGCCGGCGCACACCGCCCGCGGCGCAGCGCGTGATGGAGACGGCGTTGACGACCGCGTCCACCACCGCCCCGCCGACGACGCTGCCGCAGGTCGACGGCGTGCCGCTCGTCGATCCCGGCGAGACCGTCGACACCGACGGGCTGCGCCAGCGCGCGTGCACCGAACTGCTGCGCCAGGCGGCGCAGCGCGCCGGGCTGCTCGCCGCCGACGACCCGCTCCCGCAAGGCGGCGCGACCAGCGAGGCGGCGACCGCCGCGATCGAGGCGCTGCTCGACCGCGAGGTCGCCGTTCCCGAGCCGTCGGACGACGCCTGCCGCCGTCACCATGCAGCGCACGCCGCGCGCTTCGCCATCGGCGAGCGCGTGCACGTCCGCCACGTGCTGTTCGCCGTGACCGACGGCGTCGACCTGAATGCGCTGCGCCGCCGCGCCGAAGCCTGTCTGATCGACCTGCGGGCGAGCGACGCGGCGCGCTTGGCCGAAGTCGCCGCGACGACTTCGAACTGCCCCAGCGGCGCGGCCGGCGGCGACCTCGGCTGGCTGACCGCCGCCGACTGCGCGCCCGAGTTCGGCCGCGAGGTCTTCGGTCACGCCGAGGTCGGCGTGCTGCCGCGACTCGTGCACACGCGTTACGGTCTTCACGTCGTCGAAGTCGTCGCGCGCGAGCCCGGTAAGCAGCCGACGTTCGACGCGGTTCGCGCCGCGGTGGCCGCGTCGCTGCAACGGCAGGCGTTCACGACCGCGCTGCGCCACTACCTGCAGCGGCTGGCGGCGCAGGCGAACGTCGTCGGCGTCGACCTCGACGCTTCGGCCGACCCGCTGGTGCAATAGACCGCCGGCGCACGCGGCGCGGATTGCGGGTCAAATCGCGCTTTTGCCACCGCAGGACCGATCGATGGCCCAACCGCACGCCGCCTCCGGAGAGGTCGTCTCGCTCGCGCCGTATGGCGAGCGCCTGCTGCACGAGCGTTCGCACGCGATCCTCAAGTCCGACCAGGTCGAGCTCGCCCGCCTGGTGCTGCCGGCCGGCAAGTCGCTGCCCAGGCACAGCGTCGCCGGCGAGATCACCGTTCTGTGCCTCGAAGGCGAGATCGACTTCGACGCCGACGGCGTTCACCGCATGCTGCGCGCGGGCGAGCTGATCCACCTGGCCGGCGCCACGCCGCACGCGCTGACCGCGGTGCGCGACGCGTCGCTGTTGCTGACGATCTGCCTGCGCGGCTGAACGCGCACCGCGCGCGCGTCGCCGTTCAGTCGAGCCGCACCGCGACGCCTTCGCGGTCGAACGGCACGTAGCGTTGCAGCCGCCCGCTGCGCACGTCGTCGACCATCGACTGCAACGCGGCGTCGACCGCCGCCGCCGCCGGCGACCCGTCGCCCGTGCCGGCCAGCGCCGCGGCGAAGACCAGCGACCAATCGCCGACCTGCTCGCGCGCTTCGCGGGCCAGCGCGGCGAAGTCGGCCACCGCGTGCGGGTCCTTGTCGACGCAGGCGAGCGGCGCGAGTTCGCCGCCGAGACCGGCGTCGAAATCGGCACGCTGCTGCGGCGTCGCGTCGTGCGGCAGGCTGGCACCGGCGAACACGAGCAGCAAGCGCTGCGGCTCGCGTTGCGCGCGTGCCGCGCGCAACAGGTCGTCGAAGCTCGAGAGTTCCATGGGAAAAGTCGGTGTCGCGGGTCAACGCGCGGCTGCCGGCGCCGCGGCCAGCACGAGCTTCAGGCCGGCGTGCGAGTCGACGAAACCCAGCGATTCGTAGAAGCGGATCGCGTCGCGGCGCTGCCGGTTCGACGTCAGTTGAACGACGCCGCAACCGCGCTCCTGCGCACGGGCGACCGCGTGCGCGATCAGCCGCTTGCCGATGCCGCGGCCGCGCAGCGGCGACGCGACGCGCACGGCTTCGATCAGCCCGCGCCACGCGCCGCCGAGGCCGATGCCGGGAATGCAAGTGAGCTGCAGCGTGGCGACGACCTCGCCGTCGCGCTCGCCGACGACCAGCTCCTGGTGCGGGTCGGCGACGATCGCGTCGAAGGCGTCGACGTAGCGGCGCGCCAGCGGCAGCGCTGCGCATTCGCGCGTCGCACCCAGCACGTCGTCGGCCAGCAGCGCGACGACCGCCTCGAGGTCGCCTCGCGTCGCGGGTCGGAAGACGGTCGCTCGGTCGTCGGCCATGGCGGCGCGAGCATACGCCGCGCGCGCGCCGGCACCGTCGTCGCCGCCCGAATCGCCCGGGCGCGCCAGGCCTGCGGCAAACGCGACAATCGCCGCGTCGCGCAACGATGCCGACGCTTCCACCGACGCCGTTTTCGTGGACACCCGAGCCTTCGATATTCCGCGCTACCTGGCGACGCTGCCGTTGTTCAGCGGGCTGCGCCCGGCCGAACACGAGCGCCTGGCGCTCGGCTGCCAGATGCGCCGCCTGGCGCGTGGCGACATGGTGTTCTCGGTCGGCCAGCCGTGCCACGAGTTCCACGTCGCGGTGACCGGACAGGTGAAGCTGTTCGCGTTGTCGCCGAGCGGCCAGGAAAAGGTGATCGAACTGATCGGCCCGGGCCAGAGCTTCGCCGAAGCGCTGATGTTCACCGACCAACCGTACATCGTCAGTGCGCAGGCGCTGACCGAGGTGCTGCTGCTGACGGTGTCGCGCCAGGCGGTCGTCGGCGAGATCGAGGCCGACGCGCGCTTCGCGCTGCGCATGCTCGCAGGCATCTCGCGCCGGCTGCACGGCCTGGTGCAGGACGTGCAGGGTTACGCGCTGCGCAGCGGCGTGCAGCGCGTCGTCGGCTACCTGCTCAGCAACGCCGAAGCATCGGCCACGGGCGACGACGCGGTGACGGTGTCGCTGCCGGTCAGCAAAGCCACCGTCGCGTCGCGGCTGAGCCTGACGCCGGAGTACTTCTCCCGCGTGCTGCACGAGCTCGAGGAGGCCAAGCTGATCGCCGTCGACCGGCGCGACATCCGCATCCTCGACGTCGACGCGTTGCGTCACCATCCGCCCGAATGACGATCCGCACCGCCCGATGACCGACGCCGCCGCCGGACCCTCGGCGCTGACCCTCGCGCTGCTCGCGAACTATCTGCAGATCAAGCACGCCCACATGGGGCTGGCGCTGGCGAGCGTCGCGTGGTTCGCCGCCCGCGGCGTCGGCGTCTTCGCCGGCGCGCGCTGGCCGATGGCCGCAGGCGCGCGCTGGGCCAGCATGGCGATCGACACGCTGCTGCTCGTGGCCGGCGTCACGCTGTGGACGCTGCTGCACCTGAACCCGGTGCGCGATGCGTGGCTCGGCGTGAAGCTGCTGCTGCTCGTCGCCTACGTCGTCGCCGGGTCGCTGGCGTTAAAGCGCGCCGCGACGCGCGGCGGCCGCACCGTCGCTTTCGCCGTCGCGCTGGCGCTGTTTGCAGCGATGTTCGGCGTCGCCCGCGCGCACCACCCGCTCGGCTGGTTCGCGCCGACGCTGGCCGGCTGAAGGGCCTGACGATGGCGCGCCGGGCGTGGACGCTGTCGGCCAAGCTCGGCACCGTCGGCGGCGTGCTGCTGACGATGGTGCTGGCGTCGATCGCGCTGACGCTGTGGGTCACGTGGCAGCTCGAAGGCGGCGCCGCCGCGGTCAACGAAGCCGGACGGATGCGGATGCAGACGTGGCGGCTGGCGCAGGCGCTGCCGGCCGGCGACGACGCACGGCTGCAGGCGCAGCTCGCGCGCTTCGACGCGACGCTGGCACTGCTGCGCGACGGCGACGCGGCGCGGCCGCTGTTCGTGCCGCGCGATGCGGCGTCGCAGCGCACGTTCGCCGCCGTGCAGCGCGGATGGCTCGCGCTGCGTGCGGCGTGGGCCGCGCCGGCGGTGCCCGACGCCGACGCCGTCGCCGCGCAGGCCGACGCCTTCGTCGTCCAGATCGACGCGTTCGTCAGCGCGATCGAGCACCAGCTCGCGCTGTGGACGACGGCGCTGAACGCATTCCAGTTCCTGATGATGGCGCTGGCGATCGCCGCCGCGGTGACGCTGCTGTACTCGGCCTACCTGTTCGTCTTCAACCCGCTGGCCCGGTTGCAGGCCGGGCTCGCGCTCGTCGGCAAGGGCGAGCTGTCGGCACGCGTCGCGGTCGACACGAACGACGAGTTCGGCGAGCTGTCCGACGGCTTCAACCGGATGGCGCAAACGCTCGAAGGGCTGTACGACAACCTCGAGACGCGGGTGCGCGAGAAAACGCTCGGGCTGCAGGCCGAGCAATCGCGGCTGGCGGCGCTGTACGAGGCCGCGGCGTTCGTCGCCGCGGCAACGTCGCTCGACGAGCTGGCGCAGGGCTTCGCTCGGCAGCTGCGGCGCGTCGCGCAGGCCGACGCGTCGGCGGTGCGCTGGTCCGACGAAGGCAACCTGCGCTACCTGCTGCTGGCCGCCGACTGCCTGCCGCAGCACGTCGTCGACGCCGAACGCTGCGTGCCGACCGGCAGCTGCCTGTGCGGCCAGCCGCGCGACGTCGCGCGCACGCAGGTCTTTCCGCTGGCCGTCGTCGACGCTGCCGTTGCCGATGAAGCCGGAGAGGCCGGCATCGGCGCGCGGCCGCGGATGCTCGGCCGCTGCGCGAACGCCGGCTACGCGGCGATCGTCAGCGTGCCGGTGCGGCTGCACGAGCGCCTGGTCGGCGAAGTCGACCTCTTCTACCGCCACGTACCGACGCTCGGCGACGACGACCGCACGCTGCTCGAGACGCTCGCCAGCCACCTCGCCGGCGCGATCGAGGGGCTGCGCGCCAGCGCGCTCGAGCGCGAGGCCGCGGTCGCCGAGGAGCGCGGGCTGCTGGCGCGCGAGCTGCACGACTCGATCGCGCAGAGCCTGGCGTTCCTGCGCATCCAGGTGTCGCTGCTGCGCGATGCGCAGCGCCGCGCCGACGCGCCCGGCGTCGAGCGCACGCTGGCCGAGCTCGACGCCGGCGTCTCCGAGAGCCTGTCGGACGTGCGCGAGCTGCTGATCCACTTCCGCACCCGCACCAACGCCGAGGACATCGCGCAGGCGCTGTCGGCGACGCTGCGCAAGTTCGAGCACCAGACCGGCCTAGCGACGCGGCTCGACGTCCGCGGCCACGGCCTGCCGTTGCCGGCCGACGTGCAGGTGCAGGTGCTGCACGTGGTGCAGGAGGCGCTGTCGAACGTGCGCAAGCACGCGAATGCCGCCGAGGTGCGGGTCGAGGTCGACGAAACGCCGCGCTGGCGCGTGCGTGTCATCGACGACGGCCGCGGCTTCGGCGATGGCGCGGCGAAGGATGGCGCCACGACGGGCGGCACGGCCGCGGACGCCACCGCCGACGCCGCGAAGCGTGGCGACCGCCGCAGCGGTCGGCGGCACGCCAGCGTCGCCGCGGCCGACGAAACCCACGTCGGTCTGCGCATCATGCGCGAGCGCGCCGCGCGCATCGGCGCGACGGTCGAGCTCACCTCGGCGCCCGGCGCCGGCACCTGCGTCGAGCTGACGCTGCACGAAGCCGAGCGCGCCGCGGCATGACCGGCGCCGCTGCTGCCGCGCCGCTGCGCGTGCTCGTCGTCGACGACCACAGCCTTTTTCGCCGCGGGCTGATCGCGCTGCTCGCCAGCGACCCGCGCGTCGTCGTCGTCGCCGAGGCGGCCGACGCCGGCGAAGCGCAGCGTCTGGCCGCGGCGACGCAGCCGGATGTCGTGCTGCTCGACCACCACCTGCCCGGCGTGCGCGGCATCGACGCGCTGCCGGGGCTGCGCGAGGCCGCGCCGGCGGCGCGCGTGCTGATGCTGACGGTCAGCGAAGACGAGGCCGACCTCGTCGCGGCGTTGCGCGGCGGCGCCGCCGGCTATCTGCTGAAGACCGTCGACAGCGACGCGCTCGTCGACACGCTGCTGCGCGCCGCCGCCGGCGACGCGGTGGTCAGCCCGGAGCTCACCGCCAAGCTCGTCACCGCGTTCCGCAACCTGCCCGCCGCGACCGACGGCGGCAGCGGCGACGCGCCGCCGAACCTGTCGCCGCGCGAGGCCGAGATCCTGTCGCACATCGCTCGCGGCGCGAGCAACAAGGAGATCGCGCGCGCGCTGGCGATCGCCGAGACGACGGTGAAGATCCACGTCCAGCACATCCTGCGCAAGCTCGGCATGAGCTCGCGTGTGCAGGCCGCCGTCTGGGCGGCCGGGCGCATGGTCTGACGGCGATCAAGGGCAACGGTGCCGCCGCAGGCGATGCTCGTCGCTTCGGCGACACTGGCTCGCCGGTTGGCGGCGTGCCGCGCCGCCCCGCCCGCGACCGATCGCGCCCCTCGAAGGACGAACCGACCCGATGAAACTCCTCTCCATGTCCGCCGCGGCCGTCTTGCTGGCCGTCGCCGCGCTGCCCGCCCTGGCGATGCCGGGCGCCACGTCGCCGGCGCGCGCGCCGCTGCAAGGCGAGGTGCTCGAAGTCGTCGACGTGCCGAGCTACACCTATCTGCGCCTGAAGACCGCCACCGGCGAGACCTGGGCCGCGGTGGCGACCGCCAAGGTCGCCAAGGGCGCCAAGGTCGCGATCGGCAGCCCGACGACGATGCGCGACTTCGACAGCAGCGTGCTGAAGCGGCGCTTCGACACGATCGTCTTCGGCCAGCTCGTGACGCCGGTGGCCGCGGCGTCGGCCGGCGGCACGGCGCCGTCGAAGTCGCCGTCGAGCATGTTCGGCGGCGCCGGCGCGGCCGGCCCGGGCGCCAAAGGCGGCATGGGCGCGATGGGCGCGATGGGCGGCAACCCGCACGGCAGCCTGGCACCGCCGGCGCCGGCCACGGCCAAGGTCGCCAAGGCCAGCGGCGCCGACGCGCGCACCGTCGCCGAGATCGTCGGCGGCCGCGCGGCGTTGAAGGACAAGCCGGTCGTCGTGCAGGCGCGCGTCGTCAAGTTCAACTCCGGCATCATGGGCAAGAACTGGATCCACCTGCAGGACGGCTCGGGGTCGCCGCAGGACGGGTCGCACGACGTGCTCGTGACGACCAAGGACCGCGCCGCCGTCGGCGACGTCGTCACCGTGCGCGGCACCGTGCGCACCGACGTGACGATCGGCCCCGGCTACGCCTACGCGGTGCTGGTCGAGGACGCGACGGTCAAGAAGTAGCGCGCGCCGCGCCGGTTGCGGCACCGCGACCGGCGCGTCGCCGTCGGTCGCGAGCCACGCCGGCTGCGACGGCGCCCCGCGCGGCCGTCACGCCGCTGCGGCGACGACGAGCGCGTTCCACGCCGCGTGCGCGGCGAGCGGCGGCGCGAGGCTGCCGGTGCGCGCGCGCAGCCAGCCGTAGAGCAGCGCCGCCACGACCGCCGACACGAGTGCCGCGGGCGACGCCGGCGCGTGCAGCGCGACGAACACTGTCGCGACCGCGGCGTCGCCGCCGTCGACGCGCGCTCCGGCGATCGACCACCGCGGCGGCGCGGCGCGCGCGGCCAGCGCCAGCGCCAGGCCGCGGAACAGCGCTTCCTCGAACGCCGGCAGCAGCAGCACCTGATACGCCCAGCTCGCGCCGGCCGCGGCCCACGCCGCTTCGCCGCGCCACGGCAGCGTCGCCGCGTGCAGTGCGAGCACCGCCGCCGCGACCGCGAGCGCCGGCCGCGCCGCGCCGGGCGAAACGCGCAGCGTTTCGATTAGCGTCGACAAACCGGTACGCGGG
>CBDUBX010000054.1:0-12074 GCA_965365495.1 uncultured Burkholderiales bacterium | reverse complement strand
CCGCCGGTGCCGGCGGCGACGACGACGACGTGGCGGGTCATCGGTGCCCCGCCGCGCTGCGCGCAGCCCCGCCGAGCGGGGCGCAGCGCCACCTTCGGAACGGCCGTGCGGCGGCGCTCATGCGCGGCCTCCGCGCATGAGTGACCTGTTCTGGCTCCGGCACGCGCGCTGCGCGCGCTTCACGTCGCTGCGCGAAGTCAGCCTCGCCGGAAGCAGGCCACCGGCGCTTCGCGCCGCGTCGATGCGGCGCATCGACGTCATGCGCGGCCTCCGCGCATGAGTGACCTGTTCTCCATGTCCACGCGTAGGACGATGGCCAGCGCGACCAGGTTCATCAGGATCGCCGAGCCGCCGTAGCTCATCAGCGGCAGCGTCAGGCCCTTGGTCGGCAGCACGCCGAGGTTGACGCCGATGTTGATGAACGCCTGCAGCGCGATCCAGATGCCGATGCCCTGGCTCAGCAGGCCGGCGAACACACGGTCGAGTGCGACCGCCTGGCGGCCGATCAGGAACACGCGCCGCGTCAGCCAGAAGAACGACGCGATCACGCACGCCACGCCGACGAAGCCGAGCTCTTCGCCGATCACCGCCAGCAGGAAGTCGGTGTGCGCCTCGGGCAGGTAGTGCAGCTTCTCGACCGACGCGCCGAGCCCCTGGCCGAAAATCTCGCCGCGGCCGAGCGCGATCAGCGAATGCGTCAGCTGGTAGCCCTTGCCCTGCGCGTATTTCGCGTTCCACGGGTCGAGGTAGGCGAGGATGCGTTCGCGCCGCAGGTCGTCGAAGCCGATGATCAGCACGAACGTCACCGCGATCACCGCGGCGATCAGCAGGAACATCCGCGCGTTGACGCCGCCGAGGAACAGGATGCCCATCGCGATCGTCGCGATGACGATGAACGCGCCCATGTCGGGCTGGCGCAGCAGCAGCGCGCCGACGATGGCGACGGCCAGCACCATCGGCCAGACGGCGCGGAAGAAGTCCTCGCGGACGTCCATCCGCCGCACCATGTAGCTCGCCGCGTACAGCGCGATCGCCAGCTTGGCCAGCTCGCTCGGCTGGAAGTTCATGATGCCGAGCGGGATCCAGCGCCGCGAGTGGTTGACGACCTTGCCGACGAACGGCAGCAACACCAGCACGAGCAGCACCAGCGCGGCGACGAAGACCATCGGCGCGTAGCGTTCCCATACCGCGATCGGCACCTGCACCGCGCCGAGCGCGACGACGAAGCCGATCACCAGCGCCAGCACGTGGCGCTGCAGGAAGAAGGCGTGCGTGTAGCCGGCGAACTTCGGGTTGTCGGGCAGCGCGATGCTCGCCGAGTAGACCATCACGACGCCAATCGCGACGAGTGCGCCGACGACCGCGACCAACGGCTGGTCGAACGCCTTCAACCGCACCGCCCGCGCGTCGGCGCCGGCGGCGAAGCGGTCGCGCACCGGCAGCGCCGGCGCCGCGCGGTCGCGCCGCGCCTGCCACCACGCGCGCAGCGCGGCCAACGGCCGGCGAAGGGTCGCCGCGGTCATGCCGTCACCCCGCGCGCCGCGGCGTGGGCGTGCACCGCGGCGGCGAAGGCCTCGCCGCGGTGGACGTAGTTGCGGAACATGTCGAAGCTCGCGCACGCCGGGCTCAGCAGCAACGCGTCGCCGGCCCGCGCCTGCGCGTAGCCCCACGCGACGGCGTCTTCCAAGCTCGCGTGACGCGCGATCGGCACGCCGCCGAGCGCCGAGCCGACCGCGGCCTCGATCGCCGCGGCGTCGCGGCCGATCGTCGCCACCGCGCGCGCGTGGCGCGCCAGCGGCGCGGCCAGCGGCGCGAAGTCCTGTCCCTTGCCGTCGCCGCCGACGATGGCGACGACGCGCGCCGGCGCGATGTCGGCGCCGAGGCCTTCGAGCGCCGCCACCGTTGCGCCGACGTTCGTGCCCTTGCTGTCGTCCCACGCGTCGACGTCGTCGACGCGGGCGACGAACTGCAGGCGGTGCGGCTCGCCGCGGTACTCGCGCAGCCCGTGCAGCATCGGCGCCAGCGCGCAGCCGATCGCGTCGGCCAGCGCCAGCGCGGCGAGCGCGTTGGCGGCGTTGTGACGGCCGCGGACGCGCATCGCGTCGACCGGCATCAGCCGCTGCAGGTCGACGTCGGCCGACGGTGCGGCGTCGAACGCCGGCGCTGCGGCCGCCGCGCCGGCCGTGCCGACCGCAGCGCGCCGCCGCCGTGGCGCGTCGTCGCCCGGCCGCGCGCGTGCGAGCCACGCGACGCCGGCGTCGTCGACGACGCCCCAGTCGCCGGGTCGAGGCGGCGCGTCGATGCCGAACGTGACGACGCGCCGCGACGCCGCTGCGCGGGCGGCGCCGCGCGCCGGCCGCGGCCCGCCGTCGGCCGCGCCGGCCTTCGCCCGCGCGGTCGGCTTCACGGCCGGCGGCGGCGCGACGACCGCGCGCACGACGCCCTGGACCGCGGCGTCGCCGCGGTTGGCGACGACCACGGTGCGCGGCCCGAACACCTGCGACTTGGCACGCGCGTACGCCGCCATGTCGCCGTGCCAGTCGAGGTGGTCCTGCGTCAGGTTCAGCAGCGCCGCGGCGTCGGGGTCGAACCCGGCGACGCCGTCGCCGCCGCCGTCGAGCTGGAAGCTCGACAGCTCGAGCACCCACACGTCGGGCAGCGTGCCGCCGTCGACGTGCGCGGCCAGCGTGTCGAGCAGCGTCGGCCCGATGTTGCCGGCGGTGGCCACGCTGCGCCCGGCGCGTTCGACCAGCAGCGCGGTCATCGCCGTCGTCGTCGTCTTGCCGTTGGTGCCGGTGACCGCGACGATGCGCGGCGCGTAGCCGCGCTCGCGCTTCAGGTCGGCGAGCGCGCCGACGAACAGGTCGAGCTCGCCCTGCACCGTTGCGCCGGCCGCCCGCGCCGCGTCGAGCAGCGGCGCGATGCGCCCGTCGCGCGGCGCGAGGCCGGGGCTTTTCAAGACCCACGACCCGGCCGGCACCGATGCCGGCAGCGCGGCGAGCCGCTGCACCGCCGGCCACTCGGCGGCGAGCGCAGCGGCGCCCGGCGGCTGCTCGCGGCTGTCCCATACCGAAACCGCGGCGCCGCGACGCGCGCACCAGCGCGCCATCGCCAGGCCGCTGGCACCGAGCCCGAGAATGAGGACCGAAAGGTCGGGGCTCATCGGAGTTTCAGGCTCGCCAAGCCGACCAGACACAGCAGCATCGTCACGATCCAGAAACGCACGACGACCTGCGTCTCGGTCCAGCCCTTCTTCTCGAAGTGATGGTGCAGCGGCGCCATCAGGAAGATGCGTCGGCCGACGCCGTAGCGCCGCCTCGTGATCTTGAACCAGCCCACCTGCAGCATCACCGACAGCGCCTCGGCGACGAAGACGCCGCCCATCACGCCGAGCACGATCTCCTGGCGCGTGATCACCGCGATCGTGCCGAGCGCGCCGCCGAGCGCGAGCGCGCCGACATCGCCCATGAATACCTGCGCCGGGCTGGCGTTGAACCACAGGAACGCCAGGCCGGCGCCGCCCATCGCCGAGCAGAACACGAGCAGTTCGCCGGCGCCGGGGATGTGCGGGAACAGCAGGTAGCGCGAATAGTCGGCGCGGCCGACGACGTACGCGAAGACGCCCAACGCGCCGCCGACCATCACCACCGGCATGATCGCCAGGCCGTCGAGCCCGTCGGTGAAGTTCACCGCGTTGCTCGCGCCGACGATGACGAACCAGCTCAAAGCGATGAAGCCGAGCAGCCCGAGCGGATAGCTGACGGTCTTGAAGAACGGCACCAGCAGGTCGGCGCGCGGCGGCAGGTCGGTCGAAAAGCCGCTGCCGGCCCAGCGCAGGAACAGCTCGAACACGCGGACGTTGCTCGACTCGGCGACGCTGAACGCGAGATAGGTCGCGGCGACGATGCCGATCAACGTCTGCCAGAAGAACTTCTCGCGCGAACGCATCCCTTCCGGGTCCTTGCGAACGACCTTGCGCCAGTCGTCGATCCAGCCGATCGCGCCGAAGCCGAAGGTCACGAGCATCACGACCCAGACGAAGCGGTTGCCCCAGTCGAACCACAGCAGCGTCGACACGCCGATGCCGATCAGCACCAGCACACCGCCCATCGTCGGCGTGCCGCGCTTGCCGAGGTGCGTCGCGACGCCGTACTCGCGGATCGGCTGGCCGATCTTCATCGCCGTCAGCCGGCGGATCACCCACGGGCCGAACGCCAGCCCGATCAGCAGCGCCGTCATCGCCGCGAGCACCGCGCGGAACGTCAGGTACTGGATCACGCGCAGGAAGCCGAACTCGTCGGGCGCGAGGTGCACGAGCCACTGCGACAGCTCAAGCAGCATCGGCGCGCTCCTGCAGCGCGCGCACGACGCGCTCCATCCGCATCGACCGCGACCCTTTGACGGCGATCGCCGCCGCGTCGGGCGTGTCGACGGCGATCGCGTCGACGAGCGCCGGCACGTCGGCGAACGTGCGGCCGATGCCGGCGGCGGTGCACGCCGCGCCGGCCGACCAGACGTGCTCGATGCCGGCGACCCGCGCGGCGTGCGCAACCTCGGCGTGGAAGCGCGGCCCCTCGTCGCCGACCTCGGCCATGTCGCCGAGGATCAGCCAGCGCGGCCGCGGCAGTTCGGCGAGCACGGCGATCGCCGCGAGCACCGAATCGGGGTTGGCGTTGTAGCTGTCGTCGACGAGCGTTACCGCGCGGCCGCCGATGCGCAGCGCCAGCGCCTGGCTGCGTCCGGCCACCGGCACGAACGCCGCAAGGCCTTGCACCGCGGCGGCCAGCGGCGCGCCGGCGGCGAGCGCGCAGGCCGTCGCGGCAAGCGCGTTGCGCACGTTGTGCCGCCCGGGCTGCGCGAGCAGCGCCGCCGCCGACCCGAACGGCGTGTGCAGCGTCAGCGACCAGGCGTTGCGCGCGGCGTCCCACGCGCCGTCGGCGGTGACGTCGGCGGTGGCCGGGGCCGTCGCGCCCCTGTCGCCGTGCCAGCCGCCGAAGGTCACGACGCGCCGCGCGCCGGCCTGGGCGCGCCATTGCGCGGTGTAGGCGTCGTCGGCCGGCACGACGACGACGCCGCCCGCGCCCAAAGCGTCGATCACCGCGCCGTTCTCGCGCGCGACCGCGTCGACGCCGACGAGGAACTCCTGGTGTTCGCGCTGCGCGTTGGCGACGAGCGCCACCGTCGGTTGCGCCAGCCGCGCGAGCTGCGCGATCTCGCCGGCGTGGTTGGTGCCGAGCTCGACGACCGCGGCGCGGTGCCACACCGCGTCGTCCTGGCGCAGCCGCAGCAGCGTCAGCGGTACGCCGATGTGGTTGTTGAGGTTGCCGGCGGTGGCCAGCGTGCCGCCCGGGTGCCACGCGTCGAGCATCCGCGCGACCATCTGCGTGATCGTCGTCTTGCCGTTGCTGCCGGTGACCGCGACGAGCGGCAGGTGCAGCCGCGCGCGCCACGCGGCGGCGAGCTGCTGCAGTGCAGCCAGCGTGTCGGCGACGACGATCCCGGGCAGCGCTGCGACGTCGCCGTCGCCGCCGAGGCCGCGTTCGACCAGCGCCGCGGCTGCGCCGCCGGCGCTCGCCGCGCCGAGGTGGTCGTGGCCGTCGTAGCGCTCGCCGCGCAGCGCGACGAACAGATCGCCGGCGCGGATCGTCCGCGTGTCGCTGTGCACGCGGTCGAACGCGACGCCGCCGTCGCCGACCAGCGTGCTCGCCGGCAGCAGCGCGTGCGCCTGGGCCAGCGTCATCGTCATGCACGGCCCCCCGTTGTCGTCGCCGTGGTCGCGTTTGCGGCCGTCGTCGCCGACGTCGCCGTCGTCGCCGCGACCGCGGCACGGCGTGCCAGCGCCGCGGCGGCGTGGTGCGCGTCGGAGAATGGCCGGCGCACGCCGTCGACTTCCTGGTAGTCCTCGTGACCCTTGCCGGCGATCGCCACGACGTCACCGGGCGCGGCATCGGCGATCGCCTGCGCGATCGCCGCAGCGCGGTCTTCGATCACCGCCACGCGGTCGCGGTCGCCATCGTCGATGCCGGCGGCGATCTGCTCGACGATCGCCGCCGGCGCTTCGCGGCGCGGGTTGTCGCTGGTCAGCACGACGCGGTCGGCGCCCGCGGCGGCGATCGCGCCCATCCCCGGCCGCTTCGTCGCGTCGCGGTCGCCGCCGCAGCCGAAGACGCAGACCAGCCGCCCGCCGCGGTCGCGCGCCAGCGGCCGCAACGCGTGCAGCAGCTGGTCGAGCGCGTCGGGCGTGTGCGCGTAGTCGACGACGACGTCGATGTCGCTGCCGGCGCCGTCGGCGGCGGTGACGCGCTCCATCCGCCCGGGCACCGGCCCCGAAGCGGCGAGCGCGGCCACCGCGTCGGCCAGCGGCACGCCCAGCGCGCGCAGGCACGCTGCGGCGACGAGCAGGTTCGACGCGTTGTAGTCGCCGACCAGCGCGGTCGCGACCGTCGCGCGGTCGTCGCCTTCGACGACGTCGAACGCGAGGCCGCCGTTGGCGTAGCGCAGGTCGCGCGCCGTGAGCCGCGAGTCGCGGCCGTGGCGCGACACGGTCCACAGGTCGAGCTCGGCGCGAGTGCGCAGCTCGGCGGCGAACGCCGCGCCGGCGTCGTCGTCGACGGCGACCACCGCGGCGCGCAGCCGCGGCCAGTCGAACAGCGCGCGCTTGGCTGCGCGATACGCATCCATCGAGCCGTGGTAGTCGAGGTGGTCCTGCGTCAGGTTCGTGAACGCGGCGATGTCGATGTGCAGCCCGTCGAGGCGGTGCTCGACGACACCGATCGACGACGCCTCGATCGCGCACGCGGCAAAGCCGTCGTCGGCCCAGCGGCGCATCACCGCGTGCAGCGCCAGCGCATCGGGCGTGGTCAGCGACGACGACGCGTCGAGCGACGCCGACGGGCCGGCCGGATCGCCGACGCCGAGCGTGCCGACGACTCCGCAGCGCCGTCCGAGCCGCGTCAGCGCCTGCGCCAGCCACCACGTCGTGCTCGTCTTGCCGTTGGTGCCGGTGACGGCGACGACCGCGAGCGACTCGGCCGGCGCGCCGAAGAACGCCGCGGCGATCGCGCCGGCAGCGGGCTGCAGACCGGTGTAGGTCGCGATGTCGTCGTCTTCGACGTCGATGCCGAACGCGCGGCCGTCGCCGAGGCCGCGCGCTTCGACGACGCAGCCGGCCGCGCCGCTGGCCAGCGCCGCGGCGACGAAGTGACGCCCGTCGTGCGCGCGGCCCGGCCACGCGAGAAAGCCGTCGCCGCGCGCGACGCGGCGGCTGTCGCTCGTCAGCGTGCCGGCAACGCGCGCCGCGAGCCACGCCCGCGCCGCGCCGATCGAGTCGAGGTGCAGCGCCATGTCAGCGATGCGCGCGGTTCAGCGCCGCCGACGCAAGCCCGTGCCGCGCACGCGGCACACGCGGCGCACGCCACGCATCAGGCGCACGCAACCGAAGCCGCTGACCGAGGCGTGCCATCTCAGAAGCTTTCGGTCTCGGCCACCGCGGGCGGCGCCTTGATCTGCTGCTGCACGTCGAGGTCGGGCGGCACGTTCATCATCCGCAGCGTCTGCTGCACGACCTGGCTGAACACCGGCGCGGCGACCTCGCCGCCGTAGTAGCGGCCCTTCGACGGCTCGTCGACCATCACTGCGACGACGATCCGCGGGTCGTCGACCGGCGCCAGGCCGACGAACCACGACCGGTATGCGTTGCCGTAGCCACGGCCTTCCTGCTTGCGCGCGGTGCCGGTCTTGCCGCCGACCGAGTAGCCGAGCGCCTGCGCCTTCGGCGCGGTGCCGCCGGGGCCGGCGGCCAGCCGCAGCATCTCGCGCACCGCGCGCGCGGTGGTCACGCTCATCACGCGCTGGCCGCGCTGCGGCGGCGCGTCGGCGGCGGCGTCGCCTTCGGTGTCGGTGCCGGTGCCGGTGCCGGTGCCGCGGCGGATCGTCACCGGCAGCAGTTCGCCGTCGCGGGCGAACACGGTGTAGGCGCGCGCCAGCTGCACGAGGCTGGCCGACAGGCCGTAGCCGTAGCTCATCGTCGCCTGCTCGATCGGCCGCCACGTCTTGTACGGCCGCAGCCGGCCGGTGACCGCGCCGGGAAAGTCGATCCGCGGCTTCTGACCGAGGCCGATCGCGGTGTACAGCTCCCACATCTCGCGCGGCGGGATCTGCATCGCGATCTTCACGGTGCCGACGTTGCTCGACTTCTGGATCACCTCGGCAACGCTCAGCACACCGTGCGGGTGCGAATCGGCGATCGTCGACGCGCCGATCGACAGCCGCCCCGGAGCGGTCTGGACCGGCGTGTCGGGCGTTACCAGCCGCTTCTCGAGCGCCAGCGCAATCGCGAACGGCTTCATCGTCGAGCCGGGCTCGAAGGTGTCGGTCAGCGCGCGGTTGCGCAGCTGCGCGCCGCTCAGGTTGCGCCGCTCGCCGGGGTCGTAGCTCGGCACGTTGGCCAGCGCCAGCAGCTCGCCGCTCTTGGCGTCGATGACGACGACGCTGCCGGCCTTGGCGCCGTGCTGCGCGACCGCGTCGCGCAGCTGCTGCCAAGCGAAGAACTGCACCTTCGAGTCGATCGACAGCATGATGTCGGCGCCGTGCACCGGCGCGCTCGCGTCGCCGACGTCCTCGACGACGCGGCCGAGCCGGTCGCGCAGCACGGTGCGCTGCCCCGGGCGGCCGACGAGCGCGTCGTCGAAGCCGAGCTCGATGCCCTCGATGCCGCGGCCGTCGATGTTCGTGAAGCCGACGACGTGCGCCGACGACACGCCTTCGGGGTAGCGGCGCGCGAACTCGCGCACCTCGTGCACGCCCTTCAGGTTCAGCGCCTTCACGCGCTGCCACTGCGCCTCGTCGATCTGCCGCCGCAGCACGACGGTGCCCGACACCGCGAGCCGAGCGTCGAGCTCGGCGTGGGTCATGCCGAGCAACCGGGCGAGGTTCTTGCGCTCGGCGGCACCGGCCGAGAAGACGCGCGTGTCGACCTGCACCGTCGGCAGCGCGACGCTGGTCGCGAGCACCAGCCCGTTGCGGTCGACGATGCGGCCGCGGCTCGCCGGCAGCGGCTCGCGGTGGACGAAGCGCTTGTCGCCCTGCGCCTGATAGAAGTCGCTGTCGACGATCTGCAGCAGCACCGCGCGGCCGAGCAGCACGACGAAGCCGACGCCGACGAGCGCGACGACGAGCCTCGACCGCCACGGCGGCGTCTTGCTCGCGAGCAGCGGGCTGGTCGCGAAGTTCACGCGGCGCACGCTGTTGGCGCCGACGCTGCGGACGGCGGCGGCGCGCGTCACTTCGCCGGCTCCGCCGACGCCGCGGCGACGTCGACATAAGTCGTCACGCCCGGCGTCGGGCTGCGCATCTGCAGCTTCTCGCGCGCGACGCGCTCGACCCGCAGGTGCGTCGCCTGCGCCTGGCGCTCGGCATCCAGGCGCTCGAACTCGGCGTCGAGCAGCCGCTGTTCGCGCGCCGCGCGGTCGATAGCGGCGAACGCGCGCCGCGCGTCGTAAGCGCTCTGCACGAGCAGCAGGCTGCTGGCGATCAGCGCGACGAGCAACGCCCACTCCACCTTGTTCATCGCGTCAGGCCGCGGTGCGCTCGGCGACGCGCATCACGGCCGACCGCGCGCGCGGGTTGGCCGCGAGTTCGCGGTCGCCGGCGCGAACGCGCGCCAGCGCACGCAGCCGCAACGGACGCGGCGGCGCCATCGGCGCACGGCGGTCGTAGACGTCGCGGCTCTCATCGGCGATGAAGCGCTTGACGATGCGGTCTTCGAGCGAATGGAACGCGATCACGACGAGCCGCGCGCCCGGCGCCAGCAACGCCAGCGCCGCGGTCAGTCCCTGCCGGAGTTCCTCGAGCTCGGCGTTGACACGAATCCGAAGAGCTTGAAAGGTCCGCGTCGCCGGGTCCTGCCCCGGCTCGCGGGTGCGGACTGCACGAGCCACGAGCGCGGCGAGGTCGCCGGTGCGCCGGACCGGCTCGCCGCTTTCGCGGCGAGCGACAAGCGCCTTTGCAATCGAAACAGCAAACCGTTCTTCGCCGAAGTCACGCAACGTCTCCTCGATCTGCCGCCGGTCGGCGTGCGCCAGGAAGTCGGCCGCGGTCTCGCCGCGCGTCGGGTCCATCCGCATGTCGAGCGGCGCGTCGTGGCGGAAGCTGAAGCCGCGTTCGGCGGCGTCGAGCTGCGGGCTGCTGACGCCGAGGTCGAGCAGCACGCCGTGCACCGCGTCGATGCCGCGCGCGGCGAGCTCGCTCTTCATCGCCGAGAAGCTGGCGTGGCAGATCGCGAAGCGCGCGTCGTCGAGCGCCGCCGCTGCGGCGACGGCTTCGGGGTCGCGGTCGAAGGCGACGACGCGCCCGGCCGGCGACAGCCGCGCGAGGATCGCCCGCGCATGGCCGCCGCGGCCGAAGGTGCCGTCGACGTAGGTGCCGTCGGCGCGCGTGACGAGGGCGTCGACGGCCTCGTCGAGCAGCACCGGGACGTGGCCCGACGCGCTCACCGGATCACGAGGTTGCGCAGCGGCTCGGGGCGGCCCTGCGCGATCGCGGCTTGCTCGCGCGCTTCGTAGCGCGCCAGATCCCACAGCTCGAAGTGGGCGCCGACGCCCATGAACTTCACGTCCTTCTCGAGCGCCGCCCAGCTGCGCAGCTCGGGCGGGATCAGCACCCGGGCGGCGCTGTCGATCTCGACGTCGGTGGCACTGCCGATGAACAGCCGCCGCCACGCATCGTCGGCCGCGGGCAGTGCCAGCAGGTGGCTCTCGAACTGCTCCCACACCGGCAGCGGGAACAGCGACAGGCAGCCGTCGGGGTTTTTCGCGACGACGAGTTGCCCGTGGACATGCGTGGTCAGCAGGTCGCGCCAGCGCGACGGCACGGTGAGCCGGCCCTTGCTGTCCAGCGCGAGCACCGGACCGCCGCGAAACACCAGTTCTGCCACTTTTCCCCACCAACCTGCACGAATTCCCACTTTACCGCTGCAACGCTGCGCGGGTCAACGCCGATACGAGGAAAAGTCAATCGAATCAAGAACTTAGAAAAAACTGTATATATCGACAGGTCCGTCAGAAAAGTCATTGCCGCGGAATGACTTGCGGCATTGATTGAAAGACGTTTGTGACACATCGATCGCCTGCGCGCAAACCCTTCCCCCGGAATGCGCGGCGTCGACACGGCCACGGTTGCACGCTGCTGCGTTCCTACAATCCGCGCCACGATGCCCGACGCCGCGCTGCCCGAACTGGCCCACATCACGCCCCGCGACCAGGCCGAGATCCTGGCGCAGGCACTGCCGTACATCCGCCGCTTCCACGGCAAGACGCTGGTCGTGAAATACGGCGGCAACGCGATGACCGACCCCGCGCTGCAGCAGGACTTCGCCGAAGACGTCGTGCTGCTGAAGCTCGTCGGCATGAACCCCATCGTCGTCCACGGCGGCGGGCCGCAAATCGACGAGGCGCTGAAGCGCCTGGGCAAGCAGGGCACGTTCGTTCAGGGGATGCGCGTCACCGACGAGGAGACGATGGAGGTCGTCGAGTGGGTCCTCGCCGGCCAGGTGCAGCAGGACATCGTCGGCCTGATCAACGCCGCCGGCGGCAAGGCGGTGGGGCTGACCGGCCGCGACGGCGGCCTCATCCGCGCTCGCAAGCTCAAGCTCGTCGACCGCGACGACCCGACGGTCGAGCACGACGTCGGCCAGGTCGGCGACATCACCGCGATCGACCCGAGCGTCGTCAAGGCGCTGCAGGACGACCAGTTCATTCCGGTGATCAGCCCGATCGGCTTCGGCGAAAACGACGAGAGCTACAACATCAACGCCGACCTCGTCGCGAGCAAGCTCGCCACCGTGCTCGGCGCCGAGAAGCTGCTGCTGTTGACCAACATCCGCGGCGTGCTCGACAAGAACGGCGCGCTGCTCACCGAACTCGCGGCGCGCGACATCGACGACCTCGTCGCCGACGGCACGATCAGCGGCGGCATGCTGCCGAAGATCGCCGGCGCCGTCGACGCCGCGAAGAGCGGCGTCCACGCGGTGCACATCGTCGACGGCCGCGTGCCGCACGCGCTGCTGCTCGAGGTGC
>CBDUBX010000053.1:0-12136 GCA_965365495.1 uncultured Burkholderiales bacterium | reverse complement strand
CCGTTGTACCCCATGCGCGAAGCCAGCACGTAAGCGCTCGACGCCGTCGGCAGCACGGCGAAGGCGACGACGATTGCCGCCTGCGTCGCCGGCAGCGCTTGCGCCGCGACGAGCGCCAGCGCCAGCGCCGGCAGCAGCGCGTGGCGGATCGCGAGCAGCGCCGCCGCGAGCCCCGGGCCTTCGCGCAGCGCGCCGAGTTGCAGCCCGGCGCCGACGGCCATCAGCCCGAGCGGCAGCGCCGCCGCGCCGACCCGGCCGAGCGTCACCGCGACGACCGCCGGCAGTGTCACGCCGGCCGCGTTGCACGCCAGCCCTGACGCCGTGGCGAGGATCAGCGGATTGCGCAGCAGCTCGCGCGCATAGCCGTGGCCGCCGGCGCGCGCCAGCGGCCACACCGCTGCGACGTTGCACAGCGGAACGCACACCGACACCAGCACCGCCATCCACGCGACGCCGGCGCCGCCGGCCAGACGCTCGGCCAGCGCCAGCGCGACGTAGCTGTTGAAGCGGAACGCGGTCTGCGCGCCCGACGCGTGCAGCCGCGGGTCGACGCCGGGCCAAGCGCGCAGCGCGAACGCCAGCGCGACGCCGGCGCCGACGACGGCCAGCCCGGTCGCCGCCAGCGGCAGCGCGCTGCGCGCGTCGATAGGGTTGCGCACAATCGCATGGAACAACAGCGCCGGAAACAGCACGTAGTAGACGAGGCGCTCGATCCCGCTCCACAGCGGCCGGTCGAGCGGTGTCGCCCGGCACAGCAGGAAACCCAGCACGATGAGGACGAAGTCGGGCAACAGCAGCAGCGCATCGGGCATGGCGCCGAGTATCGCCAGCCGCCGGCGGCGTCGGCTGATCGTCGCTGCCGCGGCGGCCGGCGCGTGGTCGGCCGGCGTTCGCAGCGCGCGCGCCGCGCCGCCGGCGGGAGCGGCCGGGGCCGGCATGGTCGACGTCTCGGGCCAACCGTTCGCGCGCCGCGTCACGCTGTTCGGCGACGAGCTGCTGCTCAACGGCACCGGCTTGCGCCAGGTCGCGTGGTTCAAGGGCTACGCGATCGGCCTGTACCTGCGCGAGCGCGCGACGACCGCGGAACAGGTCGTCGACGTGCCGGGCGCGAAGCGGCTGCAGCTGCGGATGTTCGTCGAGGTGCCGGCCAAGGAATTCGCGAAGGCCTTCGACAAGGGCGTGGCGCGCAACACCGACGCCGCCGCGCTGGCGCCGCTCGCCGCGCGCATGGACACCTTCCGCCGGATGATCCTCGACGCCGCGAAGGTGCGCATCAACGACGTCGTCGACCTCGATTTCGAGCCCGCGCGCGGCATGCACTTCGCGATCAACGGCCGGTCGCAGGGCGCGCCGATTCCGGGCGCCGATTTCTACGGCGCGCTGCTGCGCGCGTTCGTCGGCGGTCGGCCGTACGACGACAAGATGCGCATCGGCCTGCTGCGCGGCAGCGCCGGCGGGTGAGCGGCGCGGAGCCGTCGGCCGCCGCGTCGCCGCGGCGGCGGAAGGCGCCGGCCGCGGTCGCGCCGCCGGGCAGCGCCGCGGCGATCGACCGCTTCGTCGACGCGGTGTGGCTCGAGGACGGGCTGGCGCCGCCGACGCTCGCCGCGTACCGCCGCGACCTGACGCTGTACGCGGCGTGGCTGCAGCACGAGGCCGGGCGCACGCTCGACGAGACGACCGAGTCCGACCTGCTCGGCTACACCGCCGCGCGCCACGACGCGACGCGCGCGACGACCGCCAACCGGCGCCTGAGCACGTTTCGGCGCTATTTCCGCTGGGCGCTGCGCGGCGGCCGCATTCACGCCGACCCGACATTGCGCCTGGACGCCGCACGCCGGCCCTTGCGCTTGCCCGGGACGATCGGCGAGGCGCAGGTGCAGTCGCTGCTCGACGCGCCCGACGTCGCGACGCCGCTCGGTTTGCGCGACCGCTGCATGCTCGAGCTGATGTATGCGAGCGGGCTGCGCGTGTCCGAGCTCGTCGCGCTGAAGAGCGTGCGCGTCGACGTCGCCGCCGGCGTCGTCCGCGTGCTCGGCAAGGGGTCGCGCGAACGCGTCGTGCCGTTCGGCGACGAGGCCGCGCACTGGCTCGCACGCTACGCCGCGCAGGCGCGGCCGGCGATCCTCGGTGCGCAGACGAGCGACGCACTGTTCGTCGCGCGCCACGGCGGCGCGATGACGCGGCAGATGTTCTGGCGGCTCGTCAAGCGCTACGCCGCGGTCGCCGGCATCGCCGCGAAGCTGTCGCCGCACACGCTGCGCCACGCGTTCGCGACCCACCTGCTGAACCACGGTGCCGATCTGCGGTCGGTGCAGATGCTGCTCGGCCACGCCGACATCGGCACGACGACGATTTACACCCACGTCGCGCGCGAGCGGCTGCGGCAGCTGCACGAGCGGCACCATCCGCGGGGGTGACGAGCGCCGCCGGCCGCATTCGTTCTCTTACGCCGCGCCGCGCGTTTTCTCGAACCGGCCGGCCGCGCATCGACCGGCGCGGCATAGACTTCCACTTGCCTCGAAAGGACGACGATGGGACTGCCCGCCGAACTCACCGCGATGACCGCGGCCGACTTCCTCGCCTGGGACGCGACGCAGACGGTGCGCCACGAATTCATCGCCGGCGAGGTGTTCGCGATGGCGGGTGCAGGCGAGGGCCACGTGACCGCGGCGCTCAATGTCGCGATGCAACTGCGCGCACACCTCGCCGGCACCCCGTGTCGCGTCTTCATCACCGACATGAAGCTGCGCGTCGACGCCGCCGACGCCTACTTCTACCCCGACGTGATGGTCACCTGCAGCGCCGCCGACGCGGCGCAAGCGCTCGTCAAGCGCGAGCCGCTGCTCGTCGTCGAGGTGCTGTCGCCGGCGACCGCGGCGTACGACCGCGGCGACAAGTTCGCCGCGTACCGCCGGCTCGACAGCCTGCGCGAATACCTGCTCGTCGACGCCGACGGCCGGCGCTGCGACCTGTACCGCAAGGGCGACGATGGGCTGTGGGTGCTGCACCCGACCGAAGCGGGGCAGGGGGTCGCGCTGGCGTCGGTCGGCCTCGACATCGGCGCGGCGGCGCTGTGGGCCGAGATGCCGCCGGCTGCGCCGCCGGCGCCGCCGGCGGAGTCGCAGCGTTAGCGGCGCCGGCGCCGCTGACCGGTGCGGCACGCCGCACCGCGCGACGATCGCGGATCGACCACGCGGCGAACGGCCCCGGGGATCAGCGCCGCCGCCACCGCGGCGGGCAGCGCCACCACGCCACGACGACGAGCGCGCCGAACACCGTGTAGGCGGCGACAAAGACCCACGCCGGCGCTTCGTGAAACAGCAGCCGCGACACCCAGTGCTCGATGAAGCCGGCGTCGTAACCGGCCGCGCCGGCGCGGGCGCGCAAGTCGTTCTCGAGCACCGTCAGCGGGCACAGCGCGCCGAGCCAGGCCTGCGCGACGACGACGCCGATCGCCGCGACGTGCAGCGTGCGGAACACCGGGTTCGCGACCCAGCGCCAGCCGGCGCGCTGGCCGACGAGCACCGCGACGAGCCCGCCGATGACGAAGACGACGACGGCGAAGTGCAGCACCAGCACCGCGTCGGCGAGCGCGCGCCAGTCGGTGTCGGTCATCGTGGCGGTGGGTCGCCGCCGCCACTCGGCGGCGCGTCGGCCGCTGCGCCATCGGCCGGGGGCGCGAGGTCGAAGTGGAAGACGTCCTCGCGCGTGCCGAGCCGGGTGTACAGCGCGATCGCCGGCGCGTCGTCGCGGTCGGCCTGGACGAAGACGACCCTCGCGCCGCGCTCGCCGGCCCACTGCTGCAGCCGCCGGATCAGCGCGGTCGCGACGCCCTGCCGACGAAACGCCGCGGCGACCGCGAGGTCGTACAAGTAGCACTCGCTGCGCCGCTGCTCGAACTTCGGCAGCAGGTAGGCGGCGAGCCCGCCGACGACGTCGCCGGCGTCGGTCGTCGCGGCGATCGCGACGAAGGTCTGGCTGCCGAGCAGGCCGGCCAGATAAGCGTCGTCGGGCGGGTCGCCTTCGTAGGTCGCGCGGTCGTCGAACGCGTCGCCGAAAACCGCGTTCAGGCGGCGCATCGGCTCGACATCGGCCGCGGTGAGGATGACCGGGCGCGCCGCACCGTCGGCCTTGCCTTCGGTGCCGTGGCCGCCGGCGAGGTCGGCCGCGCGGATGCGCACGCGCTGCGCCATCGCGACCTCAGACGACGACCCGGCCGCGAAAGCCGCGCGCCGCGTAGTACGAGTCGGCGCCGTTGTGGTACGTGAACACCGTGTCGTAGCGCCGGTCGCCGAACAGCGCGCCGCCGAGCGCGCGGATCGCCGGTGGCGTGACGATCCAGCTCAAGGTCTTGCGGTCGAACGCGTCGAGCTGCTGCAGCCGCCGGTACTGCGCCTCGTCGAGCAGCTGGATGCCGATCTGCGCCGCCATCTCGACCGCGCTGCTCGACGGCGCATTCGCCTTGCGCGCGAGCCGCGCGGCGGCGTCGTAGCACAGGCTGCGGCGTCCGACGGGGCTTTCGGCCGCGCAGTCGCAGAACACGTAGCCGCCGGTCGCGTCGTCGCGGCCGACGACGTCGGGCTCGCCGCCGCTGGCTTCCATCCTCTGCAGCACGGCCAGCGCGTCGCCGTGCGCGACGCGCGCGGCGACGTCGTGCCAAGCGATGCCGGCGTGGCGGTGCGGGTGCTCGGCGAAGCGGCGCTGCAGCGACTGCAGGCAGCGCTCGCGGTCGGTGCCGGCGGCGGCGGCGGTCATCGACGCGCACCACGTCGCGGACGGCGCTGCTGCACAGAGGGGACGTCGGGGCGGCGCATCGGCGATTCGGCTGACGAACGCGGTTTTTAGCACCGTCAGCGGCGTGCGACCGAAAAAGAAAACGGGCCGGTGCACGCACCGGCCCCGCGAGCAGCGACGCGGCGGAAGGCGGCGAGCGAGGTGCCGCCTTACGTTGTTCCGCGGGACTACTCGAACAGCGCCATCATCTTGTCGACGATCGACGCCCACAGCCCCTGGGCGTTCTCGATCACGTAGCCGAACGACTTGAAGTGCTGCTGCAGCACCGCCAGGCCACCGGCGTCGTCTTCATTGATTTCGTGCGCGCGGTGGCAGCCACCGCAGGCGCGGACCGCCGGCCCGGTGACCGTCGCCGGGATCGCGCCGATCCGCCGCCCTTCGATCGCGTCGGTGCCCGACAGCACGCCTGGCATCGACTTCGACTGGTCGGGCACCTCGTACGTGCCGGCGACGTGGCACGACTCGCAGTCCATGATCCCGAAGCGGGGGAACTGGCTCGACACGTGATGCTCGTACTCGACCGACTCGGCCGGGTCGGCGAAGTCGATCTCGCCAGGATCGAACACCTGGAACGAGTGCACCGCGTGCATGTACGAATCGATCGACCGCGACTGCACCTCGAGGTGCGACCCCGGGGAAGAGACCTCGTGGCAGATGCGGCACACGACGATGTTGCCGCCTCCGTAGCTGCCGTTGTGGAACGTCGTCGACAGTTGGTCGTGGCAGTTGTTGCACTTCGTCGCCTGGACGATGTCGCCGTAGAAGCTGTCGTCGAACGCGCCGGAACGCAGGCTGAACGTGCGCGACGGCGAATTCAGGCCGACGATGCCGCCTTCGGGGTTGCGCAGCAGCGGCAGCACGGCGATCTCGACGCGCTTGATCGTGCCGTCGGCGATCTTGTCCGCCCACTGCGACAGGTCGGCAGTGACCTGCCACTGGCCGTTGGCGGCGCGCACCGTGGTGAACCGCGGGTGCGTCGTGCCGACGACGTACTCGAGCAGCCGATTCCGCTCGGCATCGCGGCCGTGGGCGGCGACGATGAAGTCCTTCGTGTCGTAGCCGTACGGGCCCACGAGCACCGTCGCTTCGATGTCGGCCGCCGCCATGCCGGCGACGTCGGGCGACTCGGCCGCGCTGAACGCGAACGTCAGGACATTGCCTGTCAGGCTGGCACTGTCGATCGTCACGACGAACGTGTCGGAATAGCGAACGCCGGTTTCGGTGTAGATCAACGGGTCGTAACCGCCGTGCTTGATCTCACGGAACGACGACGCCACGCCGCCGTTGCGGTGGCACGTCGTGCAGTTGGTCGCGAACGGGTTGTCGAGCATCGTCGCGTGGTCGAACGCGGCCTCGGCCATCATCGTCTTCAGGCCGTCGATCGCGTGGCAGCTGCGGCAGGTCTCGGCGGTGAACTGGGCGTCGGCGAGGATGCGGTCGAGCTTGCCTTCGTGGCAGCCGACGCAGTTGGCCATCGACTGCGGATAGCCGAACTCCATCGCGTGCGACATGTGGGTGTCGTTCATCACCGTCGCGGTGTACGCGTATTTCGCCCGCTCCTCGGCGGTCATCGGGCTGCCGCCGGCGATCTCGGCGTAGCGGTCCGGATCATCGTGCAAGATCTGCCAGTCCTGGTGGCTGCCGTCACGGGTGTCGAAGTGGCACGCCTTGCAGGTGTAGAACTCCAGGCCGTCGACGTCGCCGTAGATGTAGCCGTGCTTCAGGTACGGCTGGGTGTGGCAGCTCTCGCAGTTGGCGACGTTGGCCGCCGACGCGTAGTCGACGGTGCCCATCTTGAGCACGCCGGCGAACGGGTACTTGCCCAGCGTCAGGTGGCGCTCGGCGTTGACGACGAGGATCTCGTCGGTGCCGTAGACCATCGCAACGCCGTTGGCCGCCGGCACCTGCGCGACCTTCGCCAGGTCGGCTGCCGCGGTGTAGGTCTTCGTGAACGTGCAGACGTTGGTCGTCGGATCCCAGCCGATGCCCGCGGCCGCGGGCTTGAGCGACAGCGCGCCGGTGGGGAAGGTCTTGGTCGCGATGTCGTACGCCGCCCAGTAGCCGCCGATCGCAAACGCCTGGGTCTTGCGGCAGTCGAACGCCGCGCCGTTCTTCGTCAACTTGAACGTCAGCGTCGTCGTTGCGACGCCGTCGGAGACTAGCGCCATGTCGGCGACGGCCATGACGTCGTCTTGATAGAACTGGTCGTACCGGTCCTGGTGGCCCGAGCCGCCCTGCGCCGTCGGCGTGTCGCCGCTGTGGCACAGCGCGCAGGTCTCGGGGTTCGCCGCCTGCGTCAGCTCGGTCACCTGGCGCTGCAGCGCTTCGAGCGCCGCGGCGTCGGCATCCTGGCCCGAGGGACCGGGCGGACCGGCGGGGCCCTGCGCCCCGTCGTCGCCGCCGCAGGCGGCGAGCGCCAGGGCGAGCACCGCGACGCCGCCCCAGCGGTGTAGTCGTTGCCTCATCGTGTACCTCCTCGAGAGGTCCGGCGACAACGCCCCTGCGAGCGCCCCTTGCGGCCGACGGACGGTCAGCGACCCGGCCTCGGCGGCGTCGAAGGGCAGGACGCCGGGCGAGGTGCGCTGCGGTTTCCGTGCCGCAGTCGCGCGAACGAGTCGATGAAGGCCATCCTACGAATGGGTGCTTTGTCTCGGTTGGCGATTGCGACTTCGAAGTTGCCTTGCATCAAGGTTTCTACCTAGTCCGCAGCGGAGCGACGCCATCCGGCGGCTTCTTCTGTTGGGCGTCCAGCGTCGCGAACCCACGGCCGGGACTATCGGGTTCATTCGGTGTGCCGCCGCGATCGGAGACAGCGTCGGTCGATGCAAGACCGGGCGGTTGCCGCCCACTGTAGTGGTGGATACTGTGTTTATAAGCAGATCAGCGGAAGAGCGCGGTAGCGTCCTTCCGCCCGCCCGGATGCACCGCCCCCTGCCGCTGCCCGGCTACGCCGAGCTGCACTGCCGCAGCAACTTCAGCTTTTTAGAGGGTGCGTCGCACCCCGAGGAGTTGGTCGAGCGCGCGCAGGCGCTCGGCTACGCGGCGCTGGCGATCACCGACGAGTGCTCGCTGGCCGGTGTCGTCCGTGCGCACACCGAGGCCGAACGCCTCGGCATGCCGCTGATCGTCGGCGCCGAAATCGCGCTGTCGCCGCCACCGGCGCCGCGTCCCGGCGGGCCGGCGCCGACCGGCGACGCAATCGGGGCGCCGCGGCTGCCGACGCCGACGTTGCCGCCGCGGCTGGTCGTGCTCGCCGCGTCGCGCCGCGGCTATGGCCACCTGTCGCAGTGGATCACCGTCGCGCGGCGGCGCGCGCCGAAGGGCCGGTACCTTGCTTTCGCGTCCGACGTCGAAGGCCGCGTGCCGGCGCTGCCGACGCTGGCCGGGCTGCCCGACTGCATCGTGCTGCTGCACGCCGCGGCGGTGCTCGCGTCGCCGCAGCCGTTCGAGACGCTGTTCGCGCAGGCGCTGTGGGTCAAGACGTGGTTCGGCGCCGCGCCGGGACGGTGCGCGCTGGCGCTGCCGCGGCTGCTGCACCCGCACGACGCGCTGCTCGTCGACGTCGTCGAGCGCGTCGCCGAGCTCACCGGGCTGCCGATCGTCGCCGTCGGCAGCGTGCGCATGCACGTGCGCTCGCGCAAGCCGCTGCTCGACGCGCTGACCGCGGTGCGGTTGCGCTGCAGCGTCGCCGAGGCCGGCCTCGCGCTCGAGCCGAACGCCGAAGCGCACCTGCGGTCGCGCGCGCGGCTGGCCGCGCTGTTCAAGCCCGAATGGCTCGACGCGACGCTGGCGATCGCCGGGCGCTGTGCGTTTTCGCTGGCCGAGCTGAAGTACGAGTACCCGCGCGAGATCACCCCCGACGGCCACACGCCGACGAGCTGGCTGCGCGCGCTGACCGAGGCCGGCGCGGTCGAGCGTTTCGGCCGCCTGCCGGGCGGCGTGCCGCCCGCGGTGCGCGCGCAGATCGACCACGAGCTCGCGCTGATCGCGCAGCTGCGCTACGAGGCGTACTTCCTCACCGTCGCCGACATCGTCGCGTGGGCGCGGTCGCAGGGCATCCTGTGCCAGGGGCGCGGCAGCGCGGCGAACTCGGCGGTGTGCTACTGCCTCGGCGTGACCGCGGTCGACCCGGCGCGGTCGACGCTGCTGTTCGAGCGCTTCATCAGCGCCGAGCGCAACGAGCCGCCCGACATCGACATCGACTTCGAGCACCAGCGGCGCGAAGAGGTCATCCAGTACGTCTACCGCAAGTACGGCCGCCAGCGCGCGGCGCTGACCGCGGTCGTCATCAGCTACCGGCCGCGGTCGGCGCTGCGCGACATCGGCCGCGCGCTCGGCATCGACGCCGACCGCATCGACGCGGTCGCCAAGAGCCAGCACTGGTTCGACGGCCGCACTCTGCGTCCCGAGCGGCTCGCCGAAGCCGGCTTCGCCGACCCCGAGACGCCGATCGTGCGGCTGTGGATGGAGCTCACCGCGACGCTGATCGGCTTTCCGCGCCACCTGAGCCAGCACCCGGGCGGCTTCGTCATCGCACGCGACGAGCTGGCGCAGCTCGTGCCGGTCGAGAACGCGGCGATGGACGGCCGCAGCGTGATCCAGTGGGACAAGGACGACCTCGACGCGCTGGGGCTGCTGAAGGTCGACCTGCTCGCGCTCGGCATGCTCAGCGCGATCCGCCGCGCGCTCGACCTCGTGTCGGCCAAGCTCGGCCGGCCGCTGGCGCTGCACGAGGTGCCGGCCGAAGACGCGGCGACCTACGAGATGCTGTGCCGCGGCGACAGCGTCGGCACGTTCCAGGTCGAAAGCCGCGCGCAGATGAGCATGCTGCCGCGGCTCGCGCCGCGCTGCTTCTACGACCTCGTCATCGAGGTCGCGATCGTCCGCCCGGGGCCGATCCAGGGCGGCATGGTCCACCCGTACCTGCGCCGGCGCAGCGGCGACGAGCCGGTCGACTACCCGAGCGACGAGGTGCGCCAGGCGCTCGAACGCACGCTCGGCGTGCCGATCTTCCAGGAGCAGGTGATGCAGCTGGCGATCCTGGCCGCCGACTTCACCCCCGGCGAGGCCGACCAGCTGCGCCGCGCGATGGCCGCGTGGCGGCGCAAAGGCGGGCTGTCGACGTTCCACCAGCGGCTCGTCGGCCGCATGGTCGCCAAGGGCTACGACGCGGCGTACGCCGAGCGCATCTTCCAGCAGATCCAGGGCTTCGGCGAATACGGCTTCCCGGAAAGCCACGCGGCGAGCTTCGCGCTGCTGGTCTACGTCAGCGCGTGGCTCAAGTGCCACCACGCCGATGCGTTCCTCGCCGCGCTGCTGAACAGCCAGCCGATGGGCTTCTACGCGCCGGCGCAGCTGGTGCGCGACGCACACGAGCACGGGGTCGTCGTGCGCCCGGTCGACGTCCACGCAAGCGACTGGGACACGACGCTCGAAGCCGATGACACGGCGGGGGTCGCATCGACGCTGCCCGGCGCGCCGGCGGCGCGGGACGCGCCCGCGGCGCACGCCCCGCCGCCGCCTGTGGAATTCGACGCCGCGCGCGCGCAAGCGCCGCGGCGCGCGGTGCGGCTCGGGCTGTCGCGGATCGCGGGGTTCGAGCAAGCCGCCGCCGAGCGCATCGTCGCCGCGCGTGCCGACGGCACGTTCGCGTCGGCCGAAGACCTGGCGCGGCGCGCTGCGCTCGACGCGCGCCACCTGGCGCTGCTGGCGCGCGCCGACGCGCTGCGGTCAATCGCCGGCCACCGCCACCGTGCGGCGTGGGCCGTCGCCGGCGTCGACACCCGCGCCACCGCGCTACTGCGCGGCACGCGCACCGTCGAGGACGCCGCCGACCTCCCGCCGCCCGACGCCGCGGCGACGGTGCTCGCCGACTACCGCGCGCTCGGGCTGAGCCTGACGCAGCACCCGGTGTCGCTGCTGCGCGACCGGCTCGCGGCGTTCAAGGTGCTGCCGGCGCGCGTGCTGCGCGACTTTCCGACCGGCCGGCTGGCGCGCGCCAGCGGCCTCGTCACGCACCGCCAGCGCCCCGAGACCGCCAGCGGCGTGATGTTCGTGACGCTCGAGGACGACACCGGCACGGTCAACGTCATCGTCTGGCCGCGCGTCGTCGACCGCCAGCGCCGGCCGCTGCTGGCGGCGACGCTGCTCACCGTCTACGGCGTGTGGCAGCGCGAAGGCAGCGTCTGCCACCTCGTCGCCCGTCAGGTCGTCGACCACACGCCGCTGCTCAACGGGCTGTCGGCGCCGAGCCGCAACTTCCATTGACGGCGCTGCGCCGACAATCGGCGCGATGCACCTGCCGATCGAATGGTTGCCGGCCGCAGGCCGCGCCGAACAGCTCGTCGTGCTGCTGCACGACGACGCCGGCCGCGGCGCCGACATGCTGCCGCTGGCCGGCGCGCTGCGCGACGCGTTTCCGCAGGCCGTGCTGCTCGCGCCCGACCTGCCGCCGGCGGCCGCGGCGCTGGCCGACGAGCTCGCCGCGCTGGCGGCGTGGCTGCGCGGCCAGCAGCAGCGCCTCGCGGTGCCGGCGCCGGCGACCGCGCTCGGCGGCCTCGGCCGCGGCGCGACGCTGGCGCTCGAAGCGGTGCTCGCCGACGACGGCATCGCCGGCCGCGTGCTGGCCTTCGGCGGGCGCATCGTCAGCGCGCCGGCGGCGGCGCCGCGGCTGACGACGCTGCATTTGCTGCACGGCGACGCCGACCCGGTCGTTCCTGCCGATTGCGCGCGCCAGGCGCTGCAGTGGTGCGGTGCGATGCGCGGCGACGCGACGCTCGATGTCGCCGCCGGCGTCGGCCATGCGCTGCACCCGGCGCTGATCGACTGCGCGCTGCACCGTCTGCGCAGCCACATCCCGCTGCGCACGTGGCAGGAGGCGCTCGGCGCCGTGCCGACAGCGCAGAATCACGCGCGATGAAAACCGCCGTCCGCCAGGCCGTGACCCCCGAACTGCGCCGCTGGATCGTCGAGCAGACGGCCGCCGGCTGCCGACCCGACGACCTGGTTTCGGCGATGCGTTCGGCCGGTTGGGCCGATGCCGTCGCCCGCGGTGCGCTCGAGCAGGTGCTGCGCGCCGCGCCGCGCGTCGACACGAGCGAAGCGCCGGCGACGCGGCTGCCCGAGCCGGCGCTGGCCGCTGGCGCGTCGACGCTGTCGGTCGAAGGCCGCGACGTTCAGGTGCTGGTCGCGATGGCGCAGCCGCGCGTCGTCGTCTTCGGCGGGCTGCTGGCCGACGACGAGTGCCGCGACCTGATGGCGCTGGCCGAGCCAAGGCTGTCGCGGTCGGAGACCGTCGACAACGCCACCGGCGGCAGCGAAGTCAACGCCGCGCGCACCAGCG
>CBDUBX010000052.1:0-12197 GCA_965365495.1 uncultured Burkholderiales bacterium | reverse complement strand
CACCGCGCGGCAGTTCGCGCTCGGCATCGTTCACGCGCCACGGCATTGGCGCGACGCCGCCGAGCGCGAAGCGGCCGCTGCCGTCGCGCTGCACGACCGCGGCCACCGACACCAGCGCAAACGCGTACGACGCGCGGTCGCGCACCTTGCGGTAGACGTGCCGGCCGCTGACGGGCGGCGGCAGCGTCACCGCGGTGATGAACTCGTCGGCTGCGAGCGCCGTTTCGACGTGCGGCGTGTCGCCGGGCAGTCGGTAGAAATCGGCGATCGGGATGCGCCGCAAGGCACCGTCGGCGCGTACGGTCTCCACGGCAGCGTCGAGCGCGCGCAGTGCCACCGCCATGTCGCTCGGATGCGTGGCGATGCAGTGTTTGCTCGTGCCGACGATCGCCAGCGGCCGGTCCCAGCCGCCGATCGCCGAGCAGCCGCTGCCCGGCCGGCGCTTGTTGCACGGTTGCGCGGTGTCGTAGAAGTACGGGCAGCGGGTGCGTTGCAGCAGGTTGCCGGCCGTCGTCGCGCGGTTGCGCAGCTGCCCCGAGGCGCCGGCGAGCAGGGCGCGTGCCAGCACCGCGTAGTCGCGGCGCACGCGGGCGTCGGCGGCGAGGTCGGTGTTGCGCACCAGCGCGCCGATGCGCAGCCCGCCGTCGGCGGTCGGCTCGATGCGGTCGAGCGGCAGCGCGTTGACGTCGATCAGGTGCACCGGCGTCTCGATCTGCAGCTTCATCAGGTCGAGCAGGTTGGTGCCGCCGGCAATGAACTTCGCGCCGGGCCGGCGCTGCGCTGCCGCCGCGGCGTCGGTGGCCGTGGCCACGCGTTCGTAGGTGAACGATTTCATGCCGACGCCCTCCCGAGAGGCTGCGGCGCGGCGGCGACTTCGGTGATCGCGTCGGCGATGTTCGAATACGCGCCGCAGCGGCAGAGGTTGCCGCTCATGCGCTCGCGCAGCTCGTCGGGCGACAGCTGCGGCGCGGCCGCGAGATCGACCGTGACGTGGCTCGGCACGCCACGCCGCACCTCGTCGAGCATCGCCACCGCGGAGCAGATCTGCCCCGGCGTGCAATAGCCGCACTGGTAGCCGTCGTGCCTTACGAAGGCCGTCTGCATCGGATGCATCCATGACGGCGTTCCCAGACCTTCGATCGTCGTGATCCGCCGGCCTTCGTTCATCACCGCCAGCGTCAGGCACGCGTTGATGCGCCGGCCGTCGACGAGCACCGTGCACGCACCGCACTGGCCGTGGTCGCAGCCCTTCTTCGTGCCGGTGAGCTGCAGGTTCTCGCGCAGCGCGTCGAGCAGCGTCGTCCGCAGGTCGAGGTCGAGCGTGTGCGTGCGGCCGTTGACGTCGAGTGCGACCTTGGCGCGGACGACGTCCGATCCGTCGGTCGCGCCGCTGGCGGCGCTGCCGTCGGCTGGCAGGCCGGCGGTGCCGGCAGCGCCGACGATCAGCAACACGTCGCGCCGCGACAGCGGCAGGATCGGTTCGGAGGTCATCGGTGCTCCTGATGATGCGGTGACGAAAAGGCGCGGCGCGACGATCGCCGCGCCGGCGCGGCGCGATAGGCTAGCCCGCCATGCGAACCGCTGCATCGCCGAAGCCCGAGCCATCGCGGGGTCGTCCGTGCGTCGTCGTGCTCGCCGCCGGGGGCGGTACGCGGTTCGACGGCGGCGGCCACAAGCTGCTGCAGCCGGTCGGCGATCGTGCCGTCGTCGAGCACACGCTGCACCACGCGGTCGCGAGCGGGTTGCCGGTGCTCGCGGTCGCCTCGGTCGACGTCGCGGCGGTGGCGAAGCGCGTGCTCGGCGAATCCGATGTGCTCGTCGTTGCGCCTGCGGTCGCGCAGCGCGGCATCGGGATGTCGATCGCGACCGGCGTCGCGGCGCGGGCGGCAGCGGGCGGCTGGCTGATCCTGCCCGGCGACCTGCCGCTGGTGCGCCCGGCGACGATCGCCGCGGTCGCCGGTGGACTGCTGGGCGGCGGCGCCGACATCGCTTACGCGCGCCACGGCGGGCGTCGGGGCCATCCGGTGGCGTTCGCCGCGCGCCACCGCGCGGCGCTGTGCGCGCTGGACGGCGACCGCGGCGCGGTAGGGTTGCTGCAGCCGCCCAACGTGGCGCTCGCCGTCGACGTCGACGACGATGGCGTGCACGCCGATATCGACACCGAAGGCGACCTGCAGGCGCTGCGCGCGCGATGGCCGGCTCGACCGGCGTGCTGAACGCGGGGCGAGCGGTCGCGGTTCGCGTCGGCGTGTCATCCGGCAACCGCGGCAGCAATCTCCGCGCCCGGCCATCGGCGCCGACTTGAAGTCCGTGCGAACCGTCGCCACCTGCGCACGATGAGGGGGCTCGCGCTGGCCGTGCTGCTGCACGCCTACGTCGGCTGGCGGATCGCGCCGGCGCTGCCGCCGCCGTGGAGCGCGGTCTTCGTCACCGCGCTCGTCGTGCTGCCGGCTGCGGCCTACGCGGGCTTCGTGACTCGACGCGCGCCGAGCGCCGCGGCGAAGGCGCTGCGCGCGTGGGGCGGGATGCTCGCGCTCGGCTTGCTGTCGATGTTGCTCGTGGCGACGCTGCTGCGCGACGCTGCGCTGCTCGCGCTGGGCATCGTCGGCGGCGCCGACGTCGCCACTGGAACGGCGATCGCCGTGCCGCTGCTCGCGCTCGCCGCGGTGGCGATCGGCGTCGTCGGCGCGCGGTCGACGCCGCGCGTCAAGCGCGTCGACGTGCCGATCGACGGCCTGCCCGCGGCGCTGCATGGCTTCTCGATCGCGCAGATCAGCGACCTGCACGTCGGGCCGACGATCAAGGCGCCGTTCGTCCGCGCCGTCGTCGAGCGCGTCAATGCGCTTGGCGCCGACGCGGTGGCGATCACCGGCGACCTGGTCGACGGCCGCGTCGACGCGCTGCGCGACGACGTCGCGCCGCTGGCCGAGCTTCGGTCGCGCCACGGCAGCTACTTCGTCACCGGCAACCACGAGTACTACAGCGGCGCCGCCGAATGGACCGCGCACCTGCGCACGCTCGGCGTCCACGTGCTCGACAACGCGCACGCGGTGCTGCGCCACGGCGACGCGGCGGTGGCGATCGCCGGCGTCACCGACTGGAGCGCGCACCACTTCGTGCCGTCGGCGCGCAGCGACCCGGCGCGGGCGCTGGCCGGTGCACCGCCCGACGCCGTTCGCGTGCTGCTCGCGCACCAGCCGCGCAGCGCGCCGGCGGCGGCCGACGCCGGCGCGCAGCTGCAGCTGTCGGGTCACACCCACGGTGGCCAGTTCTGGCCGTGGAACCTGTTCGTGCCGCTGCAGCAGCCGTTCGTCGCCGGCCTCCACCGGCTGCGCCGGACGTGGGTATATGTGAGCCGCGGCACCGGCTACTGGGGGCCGCCGCTGCGGCTGGGGGCGCCGTCGGAGATCGCTCTGCTGCGGCTGGTCCCGGCATGACGCCGGTCGCCGCCGCGCCGATCGTAAACGGCGACCGCGCCGGGATCCGTTCGCCGGTCAGCCGCCGATCAGCCGTGCCGGCGCCGTCACCAGCGACGGAAACAGCACCAGCAGCGCGAGCACCGCGACCTGCGCGGCGATGAACGGCAGCACGCCGCGGACGACGCGGTCCATCTTCAACCGGCCGACGCCGGCGACGACGTTGAGGACGACGCCGACCGGCGGCGTCACGAGCCCGATCGACAGGTTGATCATGAACAGGATGCCGAAGTAGACCGGGTCGATGCCGGCGGCGCGCACCACCGGCATCAGCACCGGCGTCAGGATCAGGATCGTCGGCGTCATGTCCATCGCCATGCCGACGACGAGCACGATGGCCATCATCGTCGCCACCAGCAGCATCCGGTTGTCGAGCATCGGCTGCAACAGGTCGACGACCTTCGACGGCAGGTCGGCGACGGTGATCAGCCACGCCGACACCATCGCCGTAGCCACCAGGAACATCACGACCGCGGTCGTCTTCGCCGCCGCCGCGAACACCGCGTACAGCTGCTCGAACTTCAGCCCGCGGTAGACGAAGCCGGCGACGAACAGCGCGTAGACCGCGGCGACGACGCCGGCCTCGGTTGGCGTGAAGACGCCGAAACGCAGCCCGACGAGGATGATCACCGGCAGCATCAGCGCCCAGCCGCACTCGCGGAACGCGACGCCGACCTCGCGCGGCGACCGACGTCGCGGCGTTTCGATCCGCTCCTTGCGCGCGACGATCGTCCACGCCACCCACAGCGCGGCGCCGATCAGCAGCCCCGGGAAGATGCCGGCGAGAAACAGCTTGGAGATCGACACGTTGGCGGCGACGCCGAAGATGATCAGACCGATCGACGGCGGGATCACCGGCGCGATCGTTCCGGAGGCGGCGATCAGCCCGGCCGAACGCGCCGGGTCGTGGCCGGCGGCGATCATCATCGGCAGCAACAGCGACGTCAGCGCCGCGGCGTCGGCGACCGCGCTGCCCGACAGCGCCGACAGCAGCACAGCGGCGATGATCGTCACGTAGCCGAGGCCGCCGCGGATGTGGCCGACCAGCGCGCTGGCGAACGCGACGATGCGCTGCGACAGCCCGCCGACGTTCATCACCTCGCCGGCGAGCAGGAAGAACGGCACCGCCAGCAGCGGGTAGCTGTCGGCGCCGCCGACGATGTTCTGCGCCAGGATCTGCGCGTCGAACAGGTCGAGGTGCCACATCAGCGCGACACCGCTGGCGAGCAGCGCGAACGAGATCGGCACGCCGATCGCCATCGCCGCGAGCAGCGACCCGAGGAAGATCGCGATCGTCATCGAGGCGTGGTCAATGCGCCGCGGACGGCGGCGTGTCGTGCGGCGGCGCGTCGACGGCGTGCGGGTCGCGCAGCAGCCGCCACAGGTGCAACAGCAGGATCAGCGCCGCCGGCACCGCGAACGCGACGCCGGCGGCGTAGACGATGCCGACCGGCCACTGCGTCGACGGCGCCAGCACTTCGAGGTTGATCCGCGTCTGCGCGAGGCTGCCTTCGAAGACCAGCCAGCAGACGTAGAGCATCACGACCGTCGCGAGCACGGCGCAGACCCGGCGCGCCGCCGGCTTCAGCCGGCCGACGACGACGTCGGTGCCGAGGTGGGCGCGCTCGTGCACGGCGACGACCGCGCCCATGAACGTGATCCACACGAAGAGCCAGCGCGACAGCTCCTCGGAGACCGTGATGCCGCTGTTGAACGCGTAGCGCAGCACCACGTTGCCGAACACCAGCACCACCATCGCCGCCAGCGCCAGCACCATCGCCAGCGTCAGCATCCGGCAGTACAGCGCGATCAGCCGGTGCACGACGGCGGCGCGGACGGGCAGGCGGCGTGGGCGCAGGCGCGGCGGGTCAGAACGACTTCACTCGGTCGAGTTCGCTGCGGAAGGTGGCGGTGATCGCCGGGTCGTAGTCGGCCGAGAACTTGTCGCGGACCGGCTTGACCGCGGCGCTCATCCGCTGCAGCTCGGCCGGGCTCAGCTCGTTGATCTGCATGCCCTTGGTGCGCAGTTCGGCGAGCGCCTTGCCGGCGGCTTCGCGGCTGACGCGGCGCTGGTAGTCGCGAGACTCGTCGGCGGCGTCCTGCAGGATCTTCTGCTCAGTCGGCGACAGCCGGTCCCAGAAGCGCTTGCTGATCAGCACGATGTTCGCCGCGTAGACGTGGTTGGTCTGGCTGAGGAACTTCTGCACTTCGAAGAACTTGTTCGACAGGATCACCGAGAACGGGTTCTCCTGGCCGTCGACCGCCTTGCTCTCGAGCGCGCCGTACAGCTCGGCGAACGGCATCGGCACCGGGTTGGCGCCGAAGGTGCGGAAGGTCTCGAGGAACACCGGGTTCGGGATCACGCGCAGCTTGATGCCGGCCAGGTCCTCGCCCTTCGTGATCGGGCGCTGGCTGTTCGTGACGTTGCGGAAGCCGAGGTCCCAGAACGTCAGCGCGACGAGGCCTTTCTCGGGCAGCTTGGCGGTGAGCTGCTTGCCGAGCGGACCGTCGAGCATCGCGTCGGCCTGGCGGTAGTTCGAGACGATGAACGGGAAGTCGACGAGGCCGAACTCCTTGACGATGCCGACCAGCGACGTCGTCGCCGGCGCGGCCATCTCCTGCACGCCGCCCTGCAGCGCCGACTGCTGCTGCATCTCGTTGCCGAGCTGGTTGGCGGGGAACTCGCGCACCGTGATCTTGCCGCCGCTCTTGGCGGCGACGAGCTCGGCGAACTTCTTCACGCCCATGCTCACCGGATGGTCGGTGTTGTTCAGGTGGCCGAATTTGATCGTCCGTTCCTGAATGTCCTGCGCGTGGACAGGAACGGCGAAAGCGGCGATCGCGGCGACGGCGAGGATCGATCGCAGGATGGGGGTCATTTCGTCTCCGGCTCTGGTGGGTAGCGTTCAGGCAACCGTTCTGCCAATCGGAACGGCGTTGCATTTTTTTCGAAGCGCGACGGCGCGGTCAACAGGGTTTGCCCCGTCGCCGCGCAGCGTCGGCGGGCAGCGGTCAAGGCACCGCGACGTGGCTGACCTCGCCGCGCTTGCCCGGCGAATAGATGTCGTTGATGTTCCAGTGGCCGGCGGTCGGCACCGGGTCGTTGAGCATCCGCACGTCGACGACGCACGGCCGGCCCGACGCGATCGCCGCGCGCAGCGCGTCGCCGAACTGCGCCGCCGTCTCGACGCGGACGCCGTCGGCGCCGTAGGCACGGGCGACGGCGGCGAAGTCGGGGGTGTACGGCTCGCCGTCGCGGCGGAACACGCAGCCGACCGTCGTGCCGTAGTGCGCCATCTGCAGCCCGGCGATCGTGCCGTAGGCGGCGTTGTTCATCACCACCCAGACGACGGCGATGCCCATTTCGACCGCGGTCGCGAGCACCGACGGGTTCTGGCCGAACCCGCCGTCGCCGACGAGCGCGACGACGACGCGGTCGGGGCACGCGAGCTTGGCGCCGAGCGCCGCCGGCGCGCCGAAGCCCATCGTCGCGTAACCGCCGGGCGTGAGGATGCTGCCCGGCGTGTAGATCGGGAACTGCTGGCCGACGCCGTTCTTGTTCCAGCCGACGTCGGTGGTGATGAACGCGTCGCGCGGCAGCACGTCGCGGACGACCGCGAGGATGCGCTCGGGCTGCATCGGAAAGCTCTCGCTGCGCACCTTGTCGCGGTTGGTCGCGACGAAGCCCTCGCGGTACTCGGCGATGCGGCCGGCGAGCGCCGCGGTGTCGCGCGGCTGCGGCAGTAGCCGACCCGCGACGCGGTTCAGCACCACGAGCGCGGCCTTCAGGTCGCAGACGACGCCGATCTCCGCGGGATAGTTGCGGCCGATCTCCGATGGGTCGATGTCGATGTGGATCAACCGGCTCGGTGGGATCGCGAACGTGAACTCGTCTTCCCACGAGCTGCAGTCGGCCTCTGCGAAGCGCGTGCCCAGGCCGACGATCCAGTCGGCGTTGCGGCACTGCTCGTTGACGAACTTCGTGCCCCAGAAGCCGGTCATGCCGAGCACCAGCGGGTGGTCGTCGGGCAGCGCGCCCTTGCCCATCAGACTGTGCGCCACCGGGATGCCGAGCCGCGTCGCGAACGTCGCCAATTCATCGGACGCATCGGCGAGCAGCACGCCGCCGCCGGCATAGATGACCGGGCGCTGCGCCCCCATCAGCGTGCGCACGATTTCCTCCGCGGTGGCCTCGTCGAGGGTCGCCTCGTGCAGCGTGCGCGTGTGCGCCTGCGCTTGCTCGAACAGCGCGGTGTCGACCTCCATCGAGAAGATGTCCATCGGCACCGACACCAGCACCGGTCCGGGCCGGCCGGATTCGGCGAGCTGGAACGCCTTCGACAGGATCGACGCGAACAGGTCGGCGCGTTCGACGCGCCACACGCGCTTGCAGAACGGGCGATAGATCTCCGACTGCGCGGCGTCGGCGTGAAGGTTGATCTCCTGGTGCGGGTGCTTGCCGTAGTAGTGCGTCGGGATGTCGCCGGCGATCACGACCATCGGGATCGAGTCGAGCGCGGCGTTGGCCACGCCGGTGGACGCATTGGTCAGCCCCGGCCCGAGGTGCGACAGCACCACCGCGGTCGTGCGCTTGGCGCGCGCGTAGCCGTCGGCGATGTGCGCGGCGATCTGCTCGTGGCGGGTGTTGACGAACGTCACCTTGCTGCCGGCCAGCGCGGCGAGTACGGCGATGTTGGTGTGGCCGCACAGGCCGAACAAATACTCGACGCCGCGGTCCTCGAGGAACTTGACGAGTTGCTTCGAAACGAGCTCTTTCATGACGGACCCTGATCGGTGGGAGTCGGTACGGCCCCATCGGGACCGCCGCCGACGGAAGGCGGGATGTGGTCGGCGCCGGCTTGCGGCGGCAGGCTGCGCGGCGGCGCGCCGGTGTAGCGGTAGGCGATGCGCGGCGTCATCGGCCCCTTGATTCGGCCGCCCTGCTGCGTCTGCTCCCACGCGTGGGCGAGGATGCCGACCGACCGCGACAGGATGAACAGCCCGCGGCCGAGCGGCGGCGCGAAACCGAGTTCGCAGAACACGATCGCGGTCGCGGCGTCGATGTTCATCGGCAGCCGGCGCCCCTTGCGCGCGTGCAGCGCGGCTTCGACCGCGCGGCCGATCGCCGCGTAGCGGCCGCCGACGACGCCTTGCGCCGCGGCGGCGTCGACCAGCGCGAGCAGACGCGGGGCGCGCGGGTCGGTGGGATGGAAGCGGTGACCGTAGCCGGGAACGATCGCGCCGCGCTCGGCGATCCAGCGTTCGAGACCGGCGGCGACGCCGGCGTCCACGGCCGCCGTCGCGGTCGTAGCCGCACGACCGGTCGCAGCCGCGGCGGCGGCGCCGTCGCCGGACGCGGCGGCGTCGCCGTCGGCCAGCGCGTACAGCAGCTCCATGCACTGCTCGCCGGCGCCGCCGTGGACGTCGTCGAGCGCGTTGATCGCCGACGCCATCGCGCCGTTCAGCGGCAGCCCGCAGGTCACCGCCATCCGCGAAATCGCGATCGACGGCGCGTGCGGACCGTGGTCGACGGCGGCGACGAGCGCCGCTTCGAGCAGCCCCGCGCGCGGCGCGTCGGGCAGCTCGCCGCGCAGCATCAGCCACACCATCTGCGGGAAGCTCAGCCGGCCGATCAGCTCCTCGATCGCGTAGCCGCGAAAGCGGATCTCGCCGGGCGCGATGTCGACGATGTCGGTGCGCCACCAGTCGCGCGCCGCATCGACGAGTTCCTCGGCCGACGCGGTCATATCGCCCCCGCGGCCCGCAGCGCGGCGATCTCGTCGGCCGAATAGCCGGTGCCGAGGAGGACTTCGTCGGTGTGCTCGCCGAGCGCGGGCGGCGGCGACGCGGCGTCGGGGTCGCCACCCGACAGACGGAATCCGGCACGGACGACGGTGACGTCACGGTCGACCCCCGGCACGCCGGGGAAGGTCTGCAGCAGCTCGCGCTCGGCGATCTGCGGCAGCGCCAGCGCGTCGGGCACCGACAGCACGCGGCCGGCCGGGATGCCGAGCGCGGTGAACGCCGCTTCCCAATGCGCGGCCGATTCGCGCTGCAGCGCGGCTTCGATCTCGGCGGTCAGCGCGGCGCGGTTGGCCTTGCGCGCATCGCGTTTCGAGAAGCGCGGGTCGAGGGCCAGGTCGGCGCGCCCGATCGCGCCCACCAGCGCGACGAACTGCTCCTGCTTGTTGGCGGCGATGTTGATCGGGCCGTCGCCGGCGCGGAACGTGCCCGACGGCGCGGCGGTGAAGTTGTCGTTGCCGTGAGGACGCGGTTCGACGCCGGCGAGCAGGTAGTTCGACACCACCCAGCCCATCGTGACGAGCGTCGAGTCGAGCATCGAGACGTCGACGAACGCGCCTTCGCCGGTGGCGGTGCGGCGCAGCAGCGCGGCGGCGATCGCGAACGCCGCGGTCACGCCCGACAGCGTGTCGGCGAGCGGGTAGCCCACGCGCAGCGGCGCCCCGTCGGCCGTACCGGTGATGCTCATCACCCCCGACAGCCCCTGGATGATCTGGTCGTAAGCGGGAACGCCGCGCATCGGCCCGTGCTGGCCGAACCCGGTGATCGCGCAGTAGACGAGACGCGGGTTGACTTCGGCGAGCGCCGCGTGGCCGAGCCCGAGCCGGTCCATCACGCCGGGGCGGAAGTTCTCGATCAGCACGTCGGCACCGGCGACGAGCCGGCGCAGCACGTCCTTGCCGGCGTCGACCTTCAGGTTCACCGTGACCGAGCGCTTGCCGGCGTTCTGCGCCAGGAACGACGTGCCCATGCCGCGCGCGTTCAGCGCCGGGTCGGCGCCGAGCTGGCGTGCGAGGTCGCCGCCGTCGGGGATTTCGACCTTGATCACGTCGGCGCCGAGCAGCGCAAGCTGGTAGGCGCAGAACGGACCGGCGAGGACGTTCGTCAGGTCGAGGACCGTCAGGCCGTGCAGCGCGCGGGTCATGTAGCGCTCGCTCGCCGCCCGGTCAGCGCTTGACGAACGGGTTGGGCACGTCGAGGTCCGACGAGATCCACACGCACTTCGTGTGCAGGTACTCCTTGATCGTCTCGACGCCGGACTCGCGGCCGATGCCCGATTCCTTGTAGCCGCCGAACGGCGACGTGAAGCTTGTCGCGCGGTAGTTGTTGACCCACACGGTGCCCGCCTGCAGCCGCTCGGTCATGCGCATCGCGCGGTGCAGGCTGCGCGTCCACACCGCGGCGGCCAGGCCGAAGCGGATGTCGTTGGCGATGCGCAGCGCTTCGTCGTCGTCGTCGAACGCGATCACCGCCAGCACCGGGCCGAAGACCTCTTCCTGCGCGATGCGCATGTCGTTGCGCACGCCGGTGAAGATCGTCGGCTCGACGAACTGACCGGCACCGAGGTCGGCGCGCCGGCCGCCGCCGAGCGCGACGGTCGCGCCTTCGGCACGCGCGATGTCGATGTAGCCGAGCACCTTGTCGAACTGCGGCCGGGTGGCGATCGGGCCGATCTGCGTCGCCGGGTCGGCCGGGTCGCCGAGCCTCACGTCGCGCATGAAGTCGACGAGCATGCCGACGAAGCGGTCGTGGATCGACCGCTGCACGAGCAGCCGCGACCCGGCCTGGCAGCTCTGCCCCGCGGCGGCGAAGATGCCCGACACGGCGCCCTTGACCGCCTGGTCGAGGTCGGCGTCGTCGAAAACGATGTTCGGCGACTTGCCGCCGAGCTCGAGCGTCACCGTCTTGAGGCCGCGCGCCGCGAGTTCGTAGATGCGCCGCCCGGCCTCGCTGCCGCCGGTGAAGCCGACGTGGGCGACGTCGGGGTGCTCGACCAGCGGCTGGCCGACGTCGGGCCCGAGTCCGGTGACGACGTTGACGACGCCGGGCGGGACGCCGACGTCGGCGATCAGCGCGGCGAGCTCGACCATCGACGCCGACGTGAACTCCGACGGCTTGACGACCGCGGTGCAGCCGGCGGCCAGCGCCGGCGCGAGCTTCCAGCTGGTCAGCGTCAGCGGCGAGTTCCACGGCGTGATGATCGCGACCACGCCCTTCGGCTCGTGGCGCGTGTACGTGAACACGCCCTTCTTGTCGGTGGGGATCACCGCGCTCTGCACCTTGTCGGCCAGCCCCGCGTAGTAGCGGAAGTAGTCGGCCATGTAGCGCACCTGCGCGGTGACCTCGGCGGCGAGCTTGCCGTTGTCGCGCCGCTCGATCTCGGCCAGCCGCGCGGCGTGCTCGGCGATCGCGTCGCCGACCCGCCACAGCAAGCGGCCGCGTTCGCTGGCGGTCATCGCCGGCCACGGCCCGGACTCGAAGGCGCGCCGCGCCGATTCGACCGCGGCGCGCGCGTCGTCGGCCGTGCCCTGTGCGATGTGCGCCCACGTCCGGCCGGTGTACGGGTCGTCGGTCGGCATGTATCGACCCGACAGCGGCGGCCGCGGCGCGCCGTCGATGTAGTGCTCGTAACGCGGCAGAGGATCGGTCGGGGTCATCGTTCGCAAGTGCCGAAGGGCGGCGGCTCGTCGCGCATCGGCGGGCGCCGACGGTGTTCCGTGCAGCATAACGGCATTCCGAAATCGGCGATCTAGAGGATGTCCCGATCCTGCGGTGCGCGCTGCCGACAGCTCGCCGCGAGGCGGGTCGCAACGCGACGGCCGCAGAAGCGCACTCGGTCGCGTTCTGCGGGCGAGAGGCGGCATCACGACGGTGCCCGCTGCTAGACTGGCCGCGCATTCGAACTTCGGTCACGGCGGG